>NZ_JBFTKP010000014.1:0-190681 GCF_056396005.1 Allobosea sp. 05T439
CCAGCCGGCCCGGGGCCGCCAATGCCGCCAACGCCACCCGGGGCGCCTGGCCGGMCAACGCCGCCTGGGCCTCCCGGTCCGCCAACACCGCCTGGGCGGCCTGGRCCGCCGGGGCGGGCGAGGCCGGGCTTGGAGCCCTGCCCGGGCCGATACCGGTCAGGGTCGGGCCGCCACGGCTTGGTGTTGCCGATGTTGTTCCCGCTGCCGATGGTGTTGCCGCCGCCGATATTGATCTCGTTGCCGATATTGATGTTTCCGCGCCCGGGTGCGCCGGGATAGCCGGGCCGGTAGCCGGGATAACCCGGCCAGCGCGGCGGATAGACCGCGCCGGTGCCCCAGTTCCACGGGTTGTTGTACATCACGGCGCCSACGGCGATGGCCGTCCCGAAGGTCAGGAGCGCGCCCGGKACGGCGGAGGCGACCGGCTCGTAGACGACGCCGGGGTCGTAACTCGGAACATAGATCACCTCCGGTTCCGCCGGCTCGATATAGATGACGTTGCTGGATCCCTCGGTCTTCTGGACGACGGTCTGCTGCGGCGTCGATTTCAGGGCTCCGCCCTTTGCCGCCTGGGCTCGGAGATCCTGGATGACAGCGGCGACATCCGTCGGCTGGTAGACGAAGGCGTCGCCGAGATCGCTCGTCCAGTCGAGGTTCTCATTCATCTGCTTGATCAGGTCGGGAAACCGGATCAGCGCCTTCACGCTGGCATCCCAGTTCATGGCGTCGGCTGCCGTGAAGTCGGCTTTCTCGACAGCCGCCTTGTTGCGCTCGATCCAGCGCGCCGCCTGCACGATGTCGAGCGGATAGGCCGAGGCCGGCAGCAACTGGGCGAGCAGCGGGTCGGGGTAGAGCGCGATCGGCTTCACCAGCGGCTCGATCTCCGCACGGGTGAAGACCGTGTCCGCTGCCTGCGCCGGTGCAGCCTGTGGCGCTGGTGCGGCCTGCTGGGCGAATGCGGCGCCGAGGCCCGGGAGAAGGACGCTGGCCGGAGCCAGCGCCAGCGCCATTGCGGATAGGGCGATCATTCCGTGTCGCATGCCGTCCTCGCGCTCAAATGTCTGCCACCAAGCCGGTCCATTGCCGTCCGGCCCCTATCTGAAACGACCCACATTCACGATCTGGACGCGCCGATTGGCTGCTGCGTCCGGGTTCTTCCGGTTCTGCAACTGCTCTTCGCCGAGGCCGACCGAGACAATCCTGGCGGGGGCGATGCCGAATGTGGTGACCAGCGCGTCGCGAACAGCATCGGCCCGCTTCTGGCTCAGCGTCAGGTTGGACTTGCGGTCGCCGACCGCATCGGTGTGGCCGACGATGAGGAACTTGTATTCCCGCAAGGTCGGGTGAAGCAGGGAGTCGGCGATCACGCCGACCGTGCGGAATGATGCAGGGCGGATCACCGCCGAGCCGGTCCGGAACTGGATCTCGACCGTAAACTGCGAGAGATTGTCCAGTTCCTGCGAGAGAGGCTCGCGCAGCGAGGCATCCGGCCCGCGGTTGGCGGCGACACTGTCGACGGCCCGGCGCCGGAGCGCGGCGACGTCGATGGATTTCGACTGGTCGAGGACGTTCAGCGTCTCGATCAGTTGCGTGTCGTTGAGCCGCTCCTGGGCGTGCACGGTTGCGGGGGCGAGGGCGATTGCCGCGCAAAAGACGAGGGCGATGGGCTTCATCGGGTGCATTGTCCCTTCAGTTCCAGCCGGCATCGACGATGGCCTGCTTGCAGCCGCTGCTGACGACCTTGGACGCGGTCAGCAGGCACTGCAGCCTGTAGCCGTCATGGGGCTGCACGCCGCTGCAATATTGACCAAGGTCGCGCTCGCAGACCTTGACTGCGGCAGCCTGGGCATTGGCCCGCTTCGCGAGCGACTGGAAGACTTCGGCCGAAGCGGCCTTGCAGCCCACCGATAGCCGCGCCTGGTTCCGATCAAGGCACGTTTTGACGGCGCCGCCGCCAAGCGAAACCTTCGAGCAAAGCTTGTCGATGTCCGAACCGCAGGACTTCGCCAGCCGATCATAGGCTTCGGCGAAGGTGAGCGTCTGGGCGGAACCGGCCAGTGGGATGACCAGGCTAGTTAGCAGGCAGGTTGCGGCGAGGGCTCTGCGTAGACTCACGATCGTCTCCCTGTGTTCGGTCGGTAATCCCTTGCGCTCTCTTTTCTGCCCGCCCTAGGGGGAGGTCAGAAAAGAGAGCGTATCCGAAGGTTCCAGCCAATCAAGCGGTCAGGCGATTTCAGCGAGACCGGCGTTCTTGGCGCCGGAAAACGCCAGGGGGATGAGTTGATCGATCAGGGCGAGCGCGAAGACATCTCGAGCGCCGGCATTAGAGAATGTCGGCAGCTTCCGAGTTTCGTCGTGACAGGGGGCGAACAGAGGCCGCGCTTGTGGCGCGGTCGGATGAAGGGAGAAACAGCCCGGCGCATGGGCCGGGCTGTTTGCAGATCCAGAGTGTCCGGCTCAGAACTTGTAGTTCACGCCGACGCGAACGATCCCGCCGCCGCCGCCGCCACTGGTGGTGGCGGTATAGATTCCGGCCGGGAGCACGCCGCCCGCGGGGTTTTGGAAGACCCGGGTCTGTCGGCCCTCGCCGGTATCGACGTAGAGACCTTCGAGCTTGACCGTCCAGTTATTGGTGAAGGCGTATTCGACGCCGCCACCGATGGTCCAGCCGGCATTGCTTGTCGTGTTGCCGGTCAGCGGGTTGCTGTTCAGGCCGCCATAGGCCAGACCGCCCGTGATGTAGACCAGGGTCCGATCGAAGGCGTAACCGATGCGGGCGCGCACGGTGCCGAAATACCCGCCGTCACCACCGCCATTATTTGCCCACCAGGTGTATTGCCCCCAGGACATATTGCCGTTCGATCCGACATACTGGATATCGGTCTCGAGACCGTAGACCCACGCGCCGGATTGCCAGTTATAGCCGATCTGGCCGCCGCCGACGAACGTGCCGTCGCCGCTATTGCCGCCCAGAATTCCGGAAGAGCCAGCTGTCGGCCCGGTAATGGTGATGTTACCCGAGTCGGCCCAGCCCATGCCGGCGTTGAGGCCGATGTAAAATCCGGCCCAGGTGAAGACGGGAGCGTAGACGATCGGGGGAGGCGGCGCTTGGCGGCTGGGAAGATCGGCCGAGAGGGCCGACGTCGCCAGGCAGGTTGCAAGGACGGCGGTGGATACAAGTCCTAGTCGCATGGTGTCCTCCGAAGTCAGGAATAGGCCAGCCTATCTGTTGCACATCAAATTGCGGCGGTGAACCCGAATAATCGGCCTAATTTACTGATGGATGTCAAATATTCCCGATAGCGACAATTTGATCACTTAGCCAATTATGAATGCGAATTCTCGATGACGTGAGGTCAATCAATCCATGGGTGCGCCTTGAAGGTTGTCAGGACGGGGATACCGGAGTGTGTTTGATCTCGGCGGTCGCGCAATGCGTATTCGGAGCGGCGATGATTGGCCGAAATGGGGTTGGGTCATCGGGCGCGTGCGAATAATCTTGTGCGCGAGGCCGGCCGAGCCCATAACCAGCCTGCCAGCAATGACGCGGACGGTTGTCTTGCCTCAGGCTGCGGCCGCGGCTGGCCCGGCGTCAAACATGGTGTTCTGGAGCGGCAGGGGGGCGGCCAGGGGTGGCCAAGGGGGCAGCAAAGACGGTTCATCGATCCAAAGGAGTTTTGCCATGAGCGAAGTCTTCAATCCGGACGTGATCTCTCGTCGACATGCCCTTTCCTTCTTGTGGTCGGCGGCTGCACTGGGCCTCGCAGGGGCTGCCACAGTCCTGACAAGTTCACCTTCCGAGGCCGAGACCGCGGGCATGGATCGACGCGGCGACAGGCGCACCGGGCGCGGGGAGCGACGCGACGTTCGCCGCACCGGACGCACCGATCGGCGTGAGGAGCGCCGTCAGTGAGTGGCTGCTGAAGGTACAGCGGAAGAGCGGGATACGATGGCGGCCCCTCTGCGCACCATCCCTGCGTAGGGATGTGGTCGCCACCGTCTCGCGCGCCATTTGAATCTCAAGCCCGGTACGGCGACGCCGCTCACGCCAGCGACGGAAGGTCCTCCGCAGTGCGCGTCACTCTGCCAGCATGATCTCGGCCGCACGCTCGCCGACCATCATCGCCGGAGCGTTGGTGTTGCCGGAGGGGATCGTCGGGAAGATCGAGGCATCGGCGATGCGCAGGCCGCTGAGGCCATGCACCCGCAGGCTCGCATCGACAACTGAATCCGCAGGATCGGGCCCCATCCGGCAGGTGCCGCAGGGGTGGAAGACCGAATAGGCCTGCTGCCGGATGGCGTCGATCTGCGCCTCGTCATCGGCGCAGTCCGGCCCCGGACGGATCTCGCGCTCGATCAGGGCGGCGAAGCTCGGCGCCGATGCCAGGCGGCGCAGGAAGCGTGCACCGGCCAGGATGTCGCGGATATCCTCCGGATCGGAGAGATAGTTCGGCTCGATCACCGGGGCGACATGGGGATCGGCCGAGCGGATCGCGACATGCCCGCGGCTGCGCGGCCGGCAGGGCGAGACGCTGGTGCTGAAGCCGGAGAACGGATCGGGCTTCATCAGGGCGCGCACGCCGGGCAGGGCGCGCTCATAGCTCAGCGGCGAGAAATAGAGCTGCATGTCCGGACGCTCGAGCCCCGGCCGCGTCTTGAAGAAGCCGCCGCCCTGATTGACGCTGAGCGAGAGCGGGCCGCTGCGGTGAAGCGCATAGTGCAGCGCCATGCCGATGCGGCCGGGCCAGGAGAGCAAGGCCTCGTTCAGGCTGGGCCGCCTGGACCGGTAGACATGGTCGTAGCAGAGATGGTCCTGGAGATGGGCGCCGACCGCCGGCAGGGCGTGCAAGGGCGTGATGCCATGCTGCGCCAGAAGCGCGGGCGCGCCGATGCCGGAGAGCTGCAGGAGCTGGGGCGAATTGATTGCGCCCGCCGCGACGATGATCTCGCCGGCGGTGCGGAAGCTGACGGGCGCGCCGTCGCGTTGCCCTTCGACGCCGACGGCGCGGCGCCCCTCGAACAGGATGCGCGAGGCGAGCACGCCCGTCTCGACCTTGACGCGCCCGGTCTTGCGGGCCGGATGCAGATAGGCGCGTGCCGCCGATTCACGCAGGCCGCCGCGCGTCGTGATCTGGTAGATGCCGGCGCCCTCGCAGCTTTCGCCGTTGAGATCGGGGTTGAAGGGCAGGCCGGCCTCTTGCGCCGCCTTGACGAAGATCGGGGTCAGCGGGTGGACGACCGAGGCGATGTCCTCGACATGCACGGGGCCGCCCGCGCCATGCCACTCTGACGCGCCGAGCGCATGGTCCTCCATGCGGCGATAGGCGGCGAGCACCTCGCGCCAGCCCCAGCCGGGATTGCCCATCGCCTCCCAGCCGTCGAAATCCTCGCGCTGGCCGCGCATATAGACCATCGCATTGATCGCGCTCGACCCCCCGACGACCTTGCCGCGCGGCTGGTAGATCTGGCGGCCGGCGAGGGCGGGCTGGCTTTCCGTCCGGTACATCCAGTTCAGGCGCGGGTGGTAGAAGGTTTTGCCGTAGCCGATCGGCAGATGCAGCCAGGGGCTCAGGTCGCGCGGCCCGGCTTCCAGCACGAGGATGCGGCCGCGCCCGGCCAATGCGAGGCGCCCGGCCAGCGCGCAACCGGCCGAGCCCGCGCCGATGACGATGACATCCCATTCCTCCAAGATGGACTCCCTGCCGCTTCCGGCGCTGCCTGAACATCAGGCTCGCGATGTGTTTGCATCGGCTTTCCCCGAAAACCGCGATCCACGTTTCGGGCCGATGTCTTAGGTTGGATTGGGCTTGTCGCTAAGGACCATTCTGTTCGAAGCGCCAGTCCAATCGGTGGGGATCAGGCCGGCGATCAGGCCCAGGATCAGGTCGAATTGAGATCGTCGATCGCCTGGCGCAGGCCAAGCACGCCGGCCTGGGTCTGCGCCGGCGTGAAGCCGCTGAAGCCGAGCACGAGCCCGTCGCGCTCCACCGGCTCCAGGCTGAAGCGGCTGATCGGCGCCACCGTGATGCCGCGCCGGGCGGCGGCCTGCGTCACCGCAACGGCATCGAGCCCCTCGCGCAGGAAGCCGATCGTGTGCATGCCGGTATGGGTGGGCACGACGGTGAGAGCGCCCGCCAGATGCGCATCCGCCGCGGCGATCAGCGCCTGGTGGCGCTCCTGGTAGAGCTTGCGCATGCGCCGGACATGGGTGGCGAAATGGCCCTCGACGATGAAGTCGGCGACGATGCCCTGCAGCGCCGTCGGCACGCCCGGCGAATAGGCGTCGAGGCAGATGCCGATCTGCTCGGCGAGCTGCGGCGGGGCGACGAGGAAGCCGAGGCGCAGCGAGGGGAACAGCGTCTTCGAGAAGGTGCCGACATAGATCACGCGGCCGGTCAGGTCGATGCTGGTCAGCGTCGCCATCGGCGCGCCCTGGAAGCAGAACTCGCCGTCCCAGTCATCCTCGATGATCCAGGCGGAACTCGCCTGCGCCGCCTCCAGCAGGGCCAGCCGCCGTTCCAGGCTCATCTTGGCGCCGAGCGGCTGCTGGTGCGAGGGGGTGACGAAGGCGAGCTTGAAATCCGGCGCGCGGCGCAGGCCTGCCTCGACGATCAGGCCGGCCTCGTCGACCGGCACCGGCACGATATCGGCACCCGACAGGATCAGGCTGTTGCGGGCGCCGATCGCGCCCGGATTCTCGAACCAGACCTTGTCGCCGGGATTGATCAGCGTCGCGGCGAGCAGCTGGAAGGCCTGCTGGGCGCCGGCGACGATGAAGATCTGCTGCCATTCGCAGGCAATGCCGCGGTTGAGCCGCAGATGCGCGGCGATCGCCTGGCGCAGCACCGCCTCGCCATGGGGATCGGGATAGCCCAAAACCTGCTGGCGGGCCTTGCGCCAGTGCCGGCCGGAAAGCTTGGCCCATTGCGCCATCGGGAAGGCGTCAAAAGCCGGCATCGCCGTAGTGAAGGCGCGCGGCTGGTGCGGCAGGCGCGTGCCGAACAGTTTTGAGGCGGAATCCATCGCCTGCGCCAGCCGGAGTTTTGCGGTCGGCACGGCTACCGCCGCGGTCACTGGGGCCGGCCGCTCGCTCGCCAGCGCCTGGCTGACATAGGTGCCGGCACCGACGCGGGTCTCGACCAGCCCCTCGGCGGCGAGCCGGTCGAAACTCTCGACGATGGTGGTGCGGGCCACGCCGAATTCCTGCGCCAGCGTGCGCGTCGCCGGCAGGCGCTCGCCGACCTTGAGCGCGCCGCTCAGGATGAGTTCGCGCAAGCCCACGCAGACCTGGACGCTGAGCCCATGCTGCCCCTGTCGATCCAGCACGATCGATTGCAGCAGGACACCTTCTTCGCGTTTGACCATATCGCTCCAGTGATCCTGCCCAAGCCAGCACCGGTCGCGATCTCTGCGATTGGACTGCTGCTTTCGCCAGAATGGACCTTGGGTTCAGACCAATTCAAGTCCCTTTCTGAGCCCACGCCGCCTGGCAATCGCGCTGGGCCATGGCGATGGATTGGCGGCGGCAATAATGAAGATCACCCGTCTCGAAAGCTTCACGACGCCGGATGTCGGCTTCGTCCGTGCCACCTGCGAGGATGGCAGCCAGGGCTGGGGGCAGTTCTCGCCCTATAATGCCGACATCACCGCGACGGTCTTCCACCGCCAGGTCGCCCGCTGGGCGATCGGCTGGGACGCCTTTGCGGTCGACGACCTCGTCGCGACGATCGGCGAGCGCGAGCACAAGTTCCCGGGCTCCTATCTCTGCCGGGCTCTGACCGGACTCGACACGGCGCTCTGGGACCTGCGGGGTCGCAAGGAGCGGAAGAGCGTCTGCGAATTGCTCGGCGGCACGCCGCGCCCGTTCACGGTCTACGCCTCCAGCATGAAGCGCGGCGAGATCACTCCCGAGGCTGAAGCCGAGCGCCTCGCCCGGCTGCGCGACGCCCATGGCTACCGCGCCTTCAAGTTCCGGGTCGGGCGCGAATGCGGCCGCGACCTCGATGAATGGCCCGGCCGTACCGAGGCGATCGTGCCGCAGGTCCGCGCCGCGCTCGGCGACGCGGCGACGCTGCTGGTCGATGCCAATAGCGGCTATACGCCGGCAAGCGCGATCGCGGTCGGCCGTATGCTGCAGGACCATGGCATCGTCCATTTCGAGGAGCCCTGTCCCTATTGGGAACATGCCTGGACGCGTGAGGTCCGCGAGGCGCTCGATCTCGACGTCACCGGCGGCGAGCAGGATTGCGACCTCGCGATCTGGCGGGCGATGATCGACGGGCGCGTCGTCGACGTGGTGCAGCCGGATATCTGCTATCTCGGCGGGGTCGGGCGGATGCTGACGGTGGCGCGCTGGGCGGCCGAGGCGGGCCTGCCGGTGACGCCGCATTCCGCCAACCAGTCGCTGGTGACGGTGTTCACCCTGCATGTCATGGGCGCGCTCGCCAATGCCGGTCCCTATGTCGAGTTCTCGATCGAGGGGCCGGATTATTACCCTTGGGAGCAGGGGCTGCTGCGCAACCCGCCCAAGGCCCGCGACGGCATGGTCGCAATCCCCTCCGAGCCCGGTTGGGGCGTCGAGATCGAGCCCAGCTGGCTGGACCGGGCCGCCTATCACGTGACCGAGGTGTCGGCGTGACCCTCGACCGGGAGAAGCTGGTCGAGGAAGCGCGACGCACCGGCACACTGGCGGGACTGCCGCGCGGGCATTTCATCGGCGGCCGGCTCGTTGCCTCCGTCTCGGGGCGGGAGATGGAGAGTTTCGACCCCGGCCGCGGCGTCCCGTTCGCCAGCGTCGCAGCGGGCTCAGCCGAGGAGGTGGCGGCGGCGGTCGCGGCGGCACGAGCGGCGCTGTCTGGCCCCTGGTCGCAGATGACGCCGGCGGCTCGCGGCGAGATCCTGATGCGGGCGAGCCATCTGCTGCGCGAGCGGGCGGCGCGTTTCGCCGTGGTCGAGACGCTCGATTCCGGCAAGCTGCTCGCCGAATCCGAGGGCGATGTCGGCGGCGTCATCCGTGCCTTCGCCTATTATGCGGGGGCCGCCGACAAGCTGCATGGCGACAGCGTGCCGCTTGGCCCGGACTATCTCGGGGTGACGATCGAGGAACCGGTCGGCGTCGTCGCGCAGATCGTGCCGTGGAACTATCCGCTCTCGACGGCCGCGCGCGGCGTCGCGCCGGCGCTCGCCGCCGGCTGCACCCTCGTCGTCAAGCCGGCAGAGCAGACGCCGTTCACCACGCTGATGCTGGCGGAACTGCTGCATGAGGCCGGCCTGCCCGACGGCGTGCTCAATGTCGTCGCCGGCACGGGAGCGGAGGCGGGCGCAGCACTCGTCGCCCATCCCGGCATCGACCACATCACCTTCACCGGTTCGGTCGCGACCGGCCAGCGCGTGATGCGGGCGGCGGCCGAGCATGTAACGCGGCTGGCGCTCGAACTCGGCGGCAAATCCCCCGTCGCGCTGATGGCTGATTGCGAGATCGGGCTGGCGATCGAGGGCGTGCTCGGCGCGATCTACGAGAATGCCGGCCAGATCTGCTCGGCCGGCTCGCGGCTGATCCTGGAGGCACCTATCGCGGACGAGGTTCTCGACCGGCTCGTCGCACGCGTTTCAGCGATGCAGCTCGGCCATGGCCTGGGCGAAGCCGGCATAGGGCCGATCAATTCGGTGCAGCAGCTCGCGCGTATCGAGGCCCATGTCGAGCGGGCGCGCGCGGCCGGCAACCGCATCCTGATCGGCGGCGGCATCGTTCCCGCAGCCGAGTGCGGCAGTGGCTGGTTCTATCGTCCGACCATCATTCTCGCCCGCGGCCCGGACGACCCGCTGGTGCAGGAGGAGATCTTCGGCCCGGTCCTGACAGTGCAGATCGTCGCGGATCTGGAGGAGGCCATCGCGGCGGCCAACGCGACCTCCTATGCGCTGGTCGCCGGCATCTACACCCGTGACCATTCCAACGCCTGGCGCTTCGCGCGCGCCGTCGATGCCGGCCAGGTCTACATCAACGAGTTCTTCGCCGGCGGCATCGCCATGCCCTTCGGCGGTAACCGTAAATCCGGCTTTGGCCGGGCCAAGGGCATGGCGGGCTTGCGCAGCTACTGCAAGCTCAAGAGTGTTGTGGCGCGGCTCTGAACGGGCCCGGGGGGAAACGACGGAATGTCGACTGAGCTGTTTACCGCCGATTTCAAGGCGGCACCCTATTGGTGGGACGGAGTCCCGCGGCCGGAATTGCCCCGCTCGGAGCCGCCGAAACAGGCCGATGTCGTGGTTGTCGGCTCCGGCTATACCGGCCTGCATGCCGCGCTCCAGACCGCCAGGGGCGGGCGCAGCACGGTGGTGCTCGATGCGGAGGCGGCCGGCTTCGGCTGCAGCACCCGCAATGGCGGCCAGATCTCGACCAGCATCAAGCCCGGCCTCGCGGCCCTGGCGCGCCGTCACGGCGAGAAGCGGGCCTTTGCCATTCTGCAGGAAGGCCATCGCTCGCTGCGCTGGATCGCCGAGTTCGTGCGCGAAGAGGCGATCGACTGCGATTTCGGCGTGGTGGGGCGCTTTCACGCCGCCCATTCGCCGGGCCAGTACGAGATGCTGGCGCAGCGCGTCGACAACCAGACCAAGGGCCTCGAAGTGCCCTGCCATGTCGTGCCGCGCACCGAGCAGCGCGACGAGATCGGCTCGGATCTCTATCATGGCGGCGTGGTCTATGCCGGCCATGCCTCGGTCAATCCGGCGCGCTATCACCAGGGCCTGCTGGAACGCGTCCTCGCGGCCGGCGCCGAGCTGGTGCCGTTCTGTCCGGCGACCGCGATCACCCGCCAGGGCAAGGACTTCCTGGTCGAGACGCCGCGCGGCACGATCCGGGCGCGCGACGTCATCGTCGCCACCAACGGCTATACCGGGCCGGCGACCGGCTGGCTGCGCCGCCGCGTCATCCCGATCGGCAGCTACATCATCGCGACCGAGCCGCTGGAGCCGGCGCTGATGGACAAGTTGATCCCGCGCAACCGCATCGTCAGCGATACCCGCAAGGTCGTCTATTACTACCGCGCGTCGCCCGATCGGCGGCGCATCCTGTTCGGCGGCCGCGTCTCCCTGAGCGAGACGGATCCGCGGCGCAGCGGGCCCAAACTCCATGCCGACATGAGCGCGATCTTCCCCGAGCTGGCGCAGACACGGATCAGCCATTCCTGGTGCGGCTTCGTCGCCTATACCTTCGACGAGCTGATGCATGTCGGCCGCCATGACGGGCTCTACTACGCCATGGGCTATTGCKGGGCGGGCGTCGGCACGGCGAGCTATTTCGGCATGCGGCTCGGCCAGCAGGTGCTTGGCCTGGCCGAGGGCAAGACGGCGCTCGACGACCTGCCGTTCCCGACGCGGCCCTTCTACAGCGGCAATCCCTGGTTCCTCGCACCATCGGTCTTCTATTACCGCTGGCGCGATCGCCTGGCCCGATGAGCCAGCAGGATCGTCTCTGCGGATTGGCCTTCCCCAATTCTCAGAATGGACCTTCTGGCCAGACCAATTTCAACAAACTCTGCACGCTCTCAATGGTGGGAAGCTGGGTCGCTACAGCGACTGCGCGACTGCCGCTGGACATGTGCCCCTCAGCTCAGGAGATATGACATGCAGTGCCCGCCGATCCTGCCGTCGCGATCGACCCTCGTCCTTCTCCTGAGCCTGGCCGGAGCGATGCCGGCCCTGGCGCAGGAGCTCACCGTTGTGTCCTTCGGCGGCTCCTATCAGGAGGCGCAGAGCAAGGCGCTGTTCGTGCCTGCCGCCAAGGCGCTGGGCATCAAGCTCAAGGAAGAGACCTATAGCAGCATCGCCGACCTGCGCCTCAAGGTGAAGGCTGGCGCCGTGACCTGGGATGTCGTCGCCAGCGGCTCCGGCAGCGCGGCGCGCGCGGGCTCCGAGGGCATTCTCGAAAAGCTCGACTACAAGGTCATCGACACCTCGAGCTTCGTGCCTGGCACCGCGCAGGATTACTGCGTCGGCGGCGACGTCTTTTCCACGGTTCTGGCCTGGAACACCAAGACCTACGGCGAGAAGGGCCCGCAGAGCTGGGCCGATTTCTGGGACGTCAAGACATTCCCGGGCAAGCGCTCCTATCGCAAGGGCGTGGCGGGTGCGCTCGAGCCCGCCCTGATGGCCGACGGCGTGCCGCCGGAAAAGGTCTACGAGGTCCTGTCGCAGCCCGGCGGCATCGAGCGCGCGATCAAGAAGATCCGCGAGCTGAAGCCGCATATCGCGGTCTGGTGGAGTTCTGGCGCCCAGCACGCCCAGCTGATGAAGGATGGCGAGGTCGACATGATCACCGGCTGGAACGGGCGCTTCGACGTCGCCGCCAAGGACGGTGCCAAGGTCGCCTACACCTTCAACCAGGCGCTGCTCGACTATGACTGCTTCGCCATCGCCAAGGGGGCGCCGAACAAGGACCTGGCGATGAAGTTCCTGGCCGAGATCAGCAAGCCGCAATACCAGGCCGAATTCACCAAATACATCACCTACGGGCCGACCAACAAGAAAGCCTACGACCTCGGCACGATCGAGGCGGCCTATGCCAAATCACTGCCGTCGCATCCCGACAATGCCGCCAAGCAGGTGCCGATCGACCTCGACTGGTACACCAAGTTCGAGACCCAGGCCTCGGCCGCCTACCAGAACATGCTGACCGAATGAGACTGGCGGCTGATCCCGGCGAGCGGGAGGCTGCCATCGCGGCAGCCCCGCTCGTCTCACCCGCAGGCAGGGCGCTGCCGATCGCAGTGCGGCGCTTGAGCAAGGCCTATGGCGCCGTCTCGGTGCTCGACGATGTCGATCTCGACGTCAGGCCCGGCGAGTTCCTGACTCTGCTCGGCCCATCGGGGTCGGGCAAGACGACCCTGCTGATGGCGATCGCCGGCTTCCTGCGGCCCGACAAGGGCAGCATCCGCTTCGGCGAGCGCGAGGTCGTCCGGCTTGCGCCGCACAAGCGCGAGATCGGCATGGTCTTCCAGAACTACGCCTTGTTTCCGCATATGGACGTCGCCCGCAATGTCGGGTTCCCGCTCAGGCTGAGGCGCGTCCCGGCGAGCGAGATCGCCCGGCGCGTCGAGGCCGCGCTGGAGATGTTCCAGCTTGGCGGCTATGGCGGGCGCAGCATCAACCAGCTCTCCGGCGGCCAGCGCCAGCGCGTCGCGCTTGCCCGGGCCATCGTCTTCGAGCCGCGCATCATCCTGATGGACGAGCCGCTCTCGGCGCTCGACAAGCAGCTGCGCGAGCGCATGCAGATCGAGCTGCGCCAGCTCCATGACCGGCTCGGCACCACCACCGTCTATGTCACGCATGACCAGCGCGAGGCCCTGACCATGTCGGACCGCATCGCGGTGCTCGATCGCGGTCGGATCGCGCGGATCGACACGCCGCGTGCGATCTACGACCAGCCCGGCAGCCGTTTCGTCGCCGAGTTCATCGGCGAATCCTCGTTTCTCGATGTCGCGGTCACCGATGGCATCTGCCGGGCTGCCGGCGCCGTCATCCAGGCGCCCAAGGTCCCGGCCGGGCAGCGGAACTGCGTGATGATGCTGCGCCCGGAACGGCTACGCATCCTCGACGGCAGCGAAACCGAGGCGATGAACCGCTTCGAGGGCACGGTCCAGAGCGCGATATACCAGGGCGACACGCTGCTGCTGCAGCTCGTGCTGGGCGATGGCAGCCTGGTCAGCCTGCGCATGGCGACACGGGGCGACGATGCCGCGCCGCCGGCACGCGGCACGCCGATCGCGGTCGGCATCGCCGTCAGCGACACCGTCCTGCTGGGCGACGAGGGGAGGGCGCGCAAGTGAGCGCGCCCGGGCTCAGCATTGCCGGCGGGGCCGGCGACGATTTCCATGCCGCGGCGCTGCACCGCGACCATTGGCGCGAGCGGTTCGGGCTGGCGGCGCTGGCCGCGCCTGCGCTCCTGCTCGTCACGATCACGGTGCTGCTGCCGGTCGGCTGGCTCTTCGGCCTGTCTTTCCTCGACGATGCCGGCGCACCGAGCCTGGAGCATTACCGGCGCATGCTGGCCGAGCCTTCCTATGGCCGGACCTTCCGCACGACCTTCGAGATCAGCCTGCTGACCACGGCGATCTGCATCCTGCTCGGCTATCCGCTCGCCTATTTCCTGTCGCAGCTGCCGCGGCGCGCCGCCAATCTCTGCATGATCGCGGTGCTGCTGCCGTTCTGGACCTCGCTCCTGGTGCGCACCTATGCCTGGCTGGTGCTGCTGCAGCGCCGCGGGCTGATCAACACCTGGGGCATGGAGCTCGGCATCTGGAGCGAGCCGCTGCAGCTCGTCCACAATGTCGCGGGAACGCTGATCGGCATGGTCCATATCATGCTGCCCTTCCTCGTCCTGCCGCTCTACGGAACGATGCGGGCGATCGACCGCGACCTGCTGCGGGCGGCCTCCAGCCTCGGCTCGACCCCGGCTCACGGCTTCTGGACCGTGTTCTTTCCGCTGTCGCTGCCCGGTCTTGCCGCGGGCTCCGCGCTCGTCTTCGTGCTCTGCCTCGGCTTCTACGTGACGCCGGCGATGCTCGGCGGCGGCAAGGTGACGATGGTCTCGAACCGCATCGCCAACGATATCGAGCTGTTCTTCAACTGGGGGGCGGCGAGTGCGCTCGGTGTCGTGCTGCTAGTGATCACGCTCGTCGTGCTCGTCCTGGCTGCCCGGCTCTCGCGCGGCGCGGGCCTCTTCGGCGCGGGGCATTGATATGAGCTGGTTCGATCGTCCCGCCAGCGACACGCAGATCACGCACCGGTCGCGGCTCTGGCTCTACGGGCTCGGGGTGCTGGTGCTCGCCTTCCTGGCCCTGCCGACGCTGATCGTGATCCCGATGTCGTTCTCTCAGTCGCAGTATCTGGAGTTTCCGCCGCGGCAATGGTCGTTGCGCTGGTACGAGGCGTTCTTCTCCTCGCAGAGCTGGATGGCGGCGACGGGGACCTCGCTCAAGGCCGGCATCTGCACGGCGCTCGTGGCGACGCCGGTCGGCACGCTTGCGGCCTATGGGCTGCATGTCTCGCGGCTGCGCTTCGGCGGGGTCGTGATCCTGGCGCTGCTGACGCCGACGATCGTTCCGGTCATCCTCGTCGGCGTCGCGCTGTTCTATGCCTTCGTGCAGCTCAAGATGGTCAATTCCTTCCTCGGCATCGTGCTCGCGCACACGATGCTTGCCGTGCCGATCGTGATGATGATCGTCGGCTCGGCCCTGAAGAGCTTCGATCTCGACCAGGAGCGCGTTGCCCGCAGCCTGGGCGCGACGCGGGCGCAGGCCTTCCTCCAGGTGACGATGCCCCAGATCGGCTTCGCCATCGTCACCTCGGCCCTGCTCTCCTTCCTGACCTCCTTCGACGAGGTGGTGGTCTCGCTCTTCGTCTCCGGCGGCGACAACTCGACGCTGACGCGCGCGATGTTCATGGCGCTGCGCGACCAGATCGACCCGACCATCGCGGCGATCTCGACCATCATGATCGTGATCACCTCGCTGCTTCTGGCGGCCTCGCAACTGCTGGGCAAGGCGGAGAAATAAAGGCAATGGAGTCAATCCTTTGCCGGTAGATTTGGCACATGCCGGCCGACCTGGCGAGACCGTGACAAGCTGAGCGGCGCGCCCTATTCATGGCAACCTGAGCTTGCGGCCGACCAAAGCAGCGCAACGCTGCCGGCCATGATCGGGATGGGGGTATGGGGGACGCACCGGATTGGGTGAAGGGCGGCGTTCTGCGCCGCGGCCTGGCCTTCCTGATCGATCTTGTCGTCGTGATGATCGTCACCCAGGCACTGGCGGCCGTCCTGTTCCCGCTGTCGAATGGGGCGTTGATCGACGGCTCCAGCTTCATGACGGACTGCCGGCCCGCGCAAGGCCGCCCCGCGACGATCGAGATCCCGGCCGGCTTCCGGCCGACTTCAGTAAGCATCTGCACGAAATCGCTGTTKGGGCAGCCGACTGCCCGGTTCTACACGCTGTCGCGGCAGGGGGCCGATTCAAGCGTCACGACCTCGCTCAGCTATGCACTGAACGCTGAGAACCAGATGACGCTGGCCTTCGATCTGTCGATCCTGCAATGGCCGCTGCTGGCGCTGATGCGGTGGCTGCTGGAGATCCGCGGCGTGCCGAGCCTCGGGCGCCATCTCTTGTCCCTGCGCGTCCTGCCGCGGTGGGACGAGCCGGTCACCGCAGCAGAGATCCGCGCCGCGCTCGCCCGGCGCTATAGTCTGTTCGCGCTGCCCGGCGTGGCGCCTCTGGCAATGGCGGTCCTGCTGTTCGCTGCCCTTCGCTCAGGGGTGCCGCTTCCGAACGATCTGGCATCCATCCTGGGCTTCCTCGGCAACCTGCCGCTCGCCATGGCGGTGATCGCCGCCTTGTACGCGATCGCGCGGGGGCGCGATGCCTTCTACGACGAAGCCGCGGGAACCACCGTGCTCCGCCTCGTGAACGGGGCCAGGGAGGTCGCATCTGAGCAGCCCCCTGGTGCAGAACCTGGCATTCCCGGCGGCGCTCCGCGGAAAGCCGCGCTGTCCGCCGGTCTCCAGCCCGTCCCCTGGGCGACGCTGGCGCTGGCAGCTCTTCTCATCCTCGTCTTCATCGGCGAATTGGTTGAAACCTATGTCCGGTCGCAGAGCCTCGGTGTCACCGGGATGACCATCGTGCTGTTCGGCGGCGTCTCCAGTGAACTCGCGATCCAGGCCGGGCAATGGTACCGCCTCGCCCTCGCCATGTTCCTGCACTGGAGCCTGGCGCATCTGATCGGCAACGTCGTCATCCTGGCGATCGCCGGCTGGTTCCTGCAGCCGGTCCTCGGGATGGGCTGGCTTCTCGCCATCTTCCTGCTCGGCGGGCTTGCGGGGGCTCTCGGTTCTATCCTGGTGAACCCGGCAACCCTGATTGGTGCAGGGGCTTCCGGCGCCATCATGGCCGTGATCGCTGCGGGCCTCGTGGTGAGCCTCCGGCTTGCCGACGATGCCCGCCGGCTCTGGCTGCAGGCATTCTGCGTCGCGATCCTGCTCGCAACCTTCCTCGCCGGCGGCAGGCTCGCGGCTGGAGAGCTCGACCATGCCAGCCATGGCGGCGGTGCTCTTACCGGGGCCATGCTCGGCGCCCTGATCCTGCGGTCCTGGGATGCCGGGACGCGGCGTCCGCGCTGGGCCCGCCCCGCGCTTGCAGTCGCACTCGGCCTGACAGCCTTGACATTCCTCTCGATTCCGCGCGCGGGCTTTGGTGACGTCGCCCTGGCGCGGTTGACCATCCCGCCGGAGCAAGTGCCAAAGACCGATGCCGAATGGTTCGCACGCTCCGCCGAGCTCGTTCGCCAGTATCCGCGCGATCCGCGCAGCCATCTCGCCCATGCCGTCGCGGTCGGCAACGACAAGGCTGCGCGCGAGAGGGCCTTGACGCTGGTCAGCAGGACCCAGGCGGCCCTGTCCCCGGCCAGTCTTCCCGAGGTCGAGCAGAACGCCTTCCTTGTCGTGGGCGAAGCGCGGCGCAAGGCGCGAGACTGGGAAGCCGCGCGCGACCTCTTCACACGCGCGAGCGCCACAACGGCGCCGCCTATGCCCGCGATCTATGGCTGGCGCGCACAGACTGAACTCGCGCTCGGCTTGCTTGACGCGGCGCTTGAAGACGCAGAAGTCCAGGTTCGCCTGCAACCATCCAGCACCCAGGCGCTGGTCGATCTGGCTGGTATCTTCGACGCCATGGGCCGGCAGCGCGACGCGATCACTAGGCTCGATCAGGCGCTCGCCATGGAGCCGGACAATGCCGGCATACTGCGCTATCGCGGCTGGCTTGCCTTCTTCGACGGCCGGCCCAAGAAGGCCATTCAGGACCTGGAACGGGCTCTCACGCTGAAGCCCGAAGACGCCTATGCCGCCCTGTGGCTGCACATCGTCTCCGCACGTTCGGGGCGAGGGGGGCGGCTCGCCTCGGCGGCCAAGGGGGTCGACATGACTGTCTGGCCAGCCCCGATCATCCAGTTCTATCGCGGCGAGATCGACCGCAACGTCTTGCGCGCGGCAACGCAGAGCCGAGACCCGATCACGCATGGCGAACAGACCTGCGAGGCGAATTTCTATCTCGGCGAATGGCACCTTCTGGAGAATGCCAAGGCCGAGGCCGACCCGTTCATCTTCTATGCGGCCACGAGTTGCCCGAAGACCTTCGTGGAATGGGCGGCCGCCCGCACCGAGCGCCGCCTGATCGAGCGGTGAGGGGCGCGGGACGCCCCGACCTCGTCAGACCGAGATCCACTTCTCATCCAGCACTGCTGCGCGCCCCTCATCCCTGAGCTTGAGCAGATGCGCCGCCACATTGCGCTCGGCGGCGCGGCGCAGCCAGGGATCGGTTTGCGAATAGAGCCGATCGACGAGATCCCAGGTTCCCATCGGTCCGGCTTTTAGCGCATCGGCAATGGCGTTCTCGCGCCTGAGGCGATGCTCCAGCAGCTCGGCGACATAGGGCTGCGGATTGGGCAGCGGCGGCCCATGCCCGGGCAGATACAGGCTGTCGTCGCGCGCCAGCATCAGCCGTAGGCTTGCAACGTAATCGGCCATGTCACCGCCCGGCGGCGCGACGATGCTGCTCGACCAGGACATGACGTGGTCGGCGCTGAACAGGATCCCGTCCMGGAAGGCAAAGCAGAGATGGTCGGAGGCGTGTCCGGGCGTGTGGATCGCCGTCATCCCCAATGCGGTGTCGCCGTCCTTCAGCAGGATATCGGGGATAAAGGCGTCATCGGCGCTGAGATGGTAGGCGTATGTCTTCGCGCCGGTGCGGGCCTTCAGGCCGGCGGTCGCGCCGAGATGGTCGGAATGGGTGTGACTCAGCACGATCGCAGAAACCGCACCGCCCGTGGCGCGCAGGATGTCGTCGAGATGCCCGGCATCGTCGGGGCCGGGATCGAGAACCACGAAGCCGTCGCCATCCTCGATCAGATAGGTATTGGTGCCACGATAGGTMATCAGGCTCGGATTATTGGCGACGATACGGGAGATGCCGGGGACAACCTCCATCGGCCGGCCACGCGGCGGCTCCGGTTCAGTCAGAAAGGCCAATATCCTATCCTTCGCTGGGGCGATGCAGACCGAGCCCCGTCCTGCTCGCTCTTACGCGATGTCGAAGGCAGGAGAAATTGCGCGCAAGGTATAGCGGGGTTCTGCCTCTCGGTGATCGTCTCGGATGCCATGCTCCTCGTCGGGAGCGCGGATGACCGCAGCTTCCAGCATGCGGCATTCGCCCATGGCGATCCGGTGATCGGACAAACCGGCTCGCCACCAGGCAGTCAAACCAGCGCGCTCAGGCATCCTGCAGCATCGTCTCGGTGTGGAGGGCGCATTTCCAGGATTGGCCATCCCTGACCCATGTCGTGCTATCCGCGCATTTCATGTCCATGGGTTTGCCCTTCATGTCGCCCTTCTGATGCACCTTGTAGGCGATGACGGCGACTTCGTCGGTCGGCATGATCACGTCGACATCGCTGAGCTTGAAGCTCCGCAGCGTCCACCGGCCTTMTTCCGTCATGGTTTCATACCGGTCGGGGTCGATCTTCATCGCCCCCATCGGGCCGGTGATCAGACATTCGCTGGCGATCATCGATTTCGCGAGCTTGGCATCCTTGTCGACCATGGACTGCCAGAAGCGCGTCTCGAGATCGATGATGGTTTGCTTGTCTCCGGACATGGCTGTTCTCCTTTGACGAAGAGAACGAGCATCGGTGGAGCAGGTTCCGGGAAGGGCGCCGCCGCCCGCCGCCCGCCCACCGTTGCATCGTCATGGCTCACAGGCCCTGCGCAGATCGCCTGCGGATGAGCGTCCAGGCGAGCAGAAGTCCGACACTGATGGTGATCGCAGCATAGATCGCCGGTGCGGGATTGCTGAACGTGCTCTTCGAACCTGCCCAGGCGACGATGAAGGCAAAGGGTATGACGCCGACGCAGTAGCCGAACAGGAAACGTCGAAACCGCATCCGGGTCATTCCGGCAATGGTGCAGCTGAGCTCGGGCAGGATCGGCAGCGCCTGACACGCAAACAGCGTGAGCAGATCGTTCTTCGCAAAGGCTCGCTCGATCTCCGCGAGCTTTTCGCCATCCTTGAAAAGCCTGGCGAGGACGGGTCTACCAAAGCGGCGCCCCATCCCATATCCGCCGAGCCCCAGCAGCATCAGCCCGGTGGTGGCGGAGGCTCCGCCCAGGAGCGGGCCCATCGCATATCCCGCGATCAGGATCGTCGTCATCGTGGGCACTGCAATCAAGAGGTCGATCGCCAGCAGGAGGACGACACCCGCCCCCAGATAGAGCGGATTGATCTCCTTCGCGGCCTCGATGAAGGCCAGCGCACTGCGCTCGGAGACCAGACCTGTCGATTTGACGATGAGCGCGGTTGAAGCGAACGCGAGCGCAAGGACAAGCGCGACTTTCAGAAGCCCCTTCATGAGCCGCGCATCATCCTGCGACTGAGCCCGGGCGCCAGCCTGGATGTCAGCGGCAAGAGCCTCGCCTTTCCGACATGGATTTCCGGCCGCGCACACCTGACGCCCGCCAGGATCGCCTCCGCGGCATCGCGAGCCGATATCTTTCCGCTGCCGCGCCCCGCCGTCATCGGGGTCTCGACCAGGGGAAGGATCGCCTCGATCACCGCCACCCCGTCCGTTTCGAGCTGGTACCGCAGGCTCTGGGAAAAGCTGTGCAGCGCCGCCTTGGTCGCGCAATAGAGCGCCGTCCGCTGCTTCGGGAGGAGAGCCAGTCCCGAGGAGATATTGACGATCGCGGTGCCCATGCCCTGCCGTCTCAGACCCGGCAGAAATGCGTGGGTCAGCAAGGCCGGGGCCAGCAGGTTGACCGCAATTTCGGCGTCCATCTGCAGGGGATCGAAATCGGGATCGGTCAAGGCGACGGGATATTGGAGCGCCGCATTGTTGATGAGCACGCTCAGATCGGCATGGCGCGCCGCGATATCGGCTGCCACCGCCCTGACGGCCGCAGGATCGGCCAGGTCGATATCGATCGCCTCCAGTCCGTTGCGCGGCTCGAGCCGGCTTGCGCTTCGTGCCAGCACAATGACGGAGTGCCCGGCGGACAGGAGCTTTTCCAGCATCTCGGCTCCGATGCCCGAGGTGCCGCCCGTCAGAACGACTTTCGAGGATCGAGAAAGCGGGGTACGCATTCCGATGTCTTGTCTCCTTTGTGTCTGTCGTCGATCCTCCTGCCATGCTTTCGAGCGTTCCTGATGAACCCGGGTTTAGATGAGCGAGGTTCTCCGGCCGGCCGACTCCTGAGTCAGCTCCGGGAACTTGCTTTGCAGGACAAAGTTTGGGGCGACAGGCTCTGGACCGCCAGGGCTTGTCCCAAGGGCCATGTCCTGTTCGATCCGGACAATGCGCCGGCCGATCTGTTCATTCTCACGGAAGGGCTCATCAAGCTGGTCTACGTCACGCCCGAGGGCGATGAACGGATCAAGAGCTTCATCGCCGATCAGGGCCTGTTCGCGGCAGAGGGCAACGGGCCGGCCTTCGGCGCACGAACGCTCGAACCATCGACAATCATCCGGGTTCCCCTGCCATGGTTGCAGCAGCGGATCGCCGAGAACCCGGATCTGCAGCGCGCTTACGGCCAGTTCGCGGATTGGGTGAGGCAGCGCAAATCGCGGCGCGAGCAGGCCTTGCTCTGCGATTCCGCCGCAGAGCGATTTCGGGCCATGCTAAGGCTGGAGCCGGGCTTGTTGAGCCGTCTCTCCCAGGGAGATATCGCGCGCTATCTCGGCATCACGCCCATCGCCTTCAGCAGGATCAAACGGCGCCTGAGCGCAGCTGAGTGACGGCATTGCACGCCGGAACTGTGACGTTCAGCCATAGCCTCGCAAGCAATCTGCGGCAGCGGCGGTTCGAATTCGGCATCCCGGGCCGTCCTGCCGGCTCCGGCGCCAAGCGTAGTTCCATCGACAGCGATCGCGCTATGCTGACCGAAGGTTCGCAGGGCCGGGTTCCCGGTTCCACAGCGTCTCACCCACGTGGGCTAGCCTGCCCGGGGGCGTAAAATCCGCCCGGCGCGCCTGATCGATGGATGTCCTGGCCTTCCAAGCGCTGCCTGACCGCGCTGCTAATGCGATGTCAGGACATGCCGTCAGGTGGCAAGCCGTTTCGACGCAAAAGACGTCAGGTGGTGATCAGAGAAGCTGGAGGGAGCCTGCCGCTGTCTTGCCGCGTTCGGTTTTCAAGTCGAAAGCGACCTTCTGTCCTTCGGTCAGAGTCATCATGCCGGCCTCTTTCACGGCTGTGATGTGTACAAACACATCCTTGCCGCCGTCTGAAGGCTGAATGAACCCGAAACCCTTCTCAGTATTGAACCATTTCACGTTTCCCGTCGCCATAGCCGCATCCTCTGAAGATTGCGTCTTGCGGGCAGGCGGATGCTCGATCCGACGACCCGGCGAAAGAATTGACCGAAAAGACAAGGTTGTCGAGACCAAACGTGAAGCGTCACTGGCCGACGATTACAACCGGTTTATCATCACAACTGTGAGTTGCCATCGAATGGCGCTGATGCATCAATATACACCTCCGGTAGTGCTGGATCGATCATACCCAGCGCCGACGCGCGATCCTTCCAAGGACGATGATCTTTGCGCCACGCGCAACCTGCGTCATGACCTGCCGAAGAGCAGGTTCCGAGGGAGGCGGACGTCTATCGCCCGCCGGTATCGCTCACGATTGCTCTGATCTCGCGTGCGACGGCAAGGAGCGCCCCGTCCCGACATCACCGCGTGCCGTATCCGCGAGCAAGGTCGCGGCATCCCTGAAAGCCTTCATTGCCGTGTGTATCGCTGAGTTGAGCGGTACCGTCGCCTGATACTGCCCTATCTCGCGCCGGGCGCTCTCGACCAGGGCGAGGAGTTTCTCCGCGTCATAGGGCGAGAAATGCCTCTGTGTGCGCGTCACCATCATCCGATCCTCTTCCACGGCGCGCGACGGCGCACAAAACCCTTCGAGACCAGCCGCTCGGCGTCGGCGGCCAGGACTGCGAGATCATGCAGGAGCATGCGGATCGCCTCGCGCGCGTCGCCCTTGGCCTCGCAGAGCACCGCGTCGATATCCTGATCGGTGATGACCGTGATGGTCCCCTGATCGTCTGGCATATTTCATTCTCTCAATGAGAACAAAGATGGAACATTCTGCGATTGGGGAGTCAAGCAACCCGGCCGTGTACCGGCGGCTTCTGCCCGGAGAAAGTCGGGCTTGTCGCGTACGGGCGCTCTTGGTGGATCCGTTGCGTTCTGCTGCGCTCCCTGGCTGGTGCGCCAGCATTCCGCGCATTCGCGTGGCGCCCACGCCCACGCGCTAGTGATGGCTGGAGCCATCGTAGGGCTGCTCCCGAATGAGCTTCAGTTCGGTGGCGAGGATATCGGGTGACGCGTTGGCATCGGTCCCGAAGGCCCGCCGCAGCCAGCCATTGGCGTCGATCAGAACCTGCGCGGGCGGCTCTCCGCCGCCGGTCAGTTCCGCGAGCGCAGTGGCCAGCGGCTCCGGGTCCTCGACCGGACAGCGGGCCGCCGCGCCGTCAGCCTGGACCTGCGCGGTCGTGCCCTCGATCCACAGGCGCAGGACCCGACCATCGCCCGGAGCCAGGATGACGCCCTCTTGGCAGCCGGCGACGAAACCTGGCATGCGGGCGGCCCCGGCAAAGCGCATCTCGGAGCGGTCATAGATGCGTGCGCCGGCGCGCAGCCGGATGAAATCGATCAAGGCCCAGATCTCGGCATCGCCGAGCCCGGTTGCCGCCGGCATCGGCCCGGCGCCGTGGCGGATCGACCAGAACA
The DNA here is from genome assembly GCF_056396005.1 of Allobosea sp. 05T439. Classification (NCBI taxonomy): domain Bacteria; kingdom Pseudomonadati; phylum Pseudomonadota; class Alphaproteobacteria; order Hyphomicrobiales; family Alloboseaceae; genus Allobosea; species Allobosea sp. 05T439. The sequence continues at coordinate 23,826 of NZ_JBFTKP010000014.1, forward strand.
GCTCCCCGCCCGGGCGGCCCGCGATCAGCGGCGCCGAGAGGTCCGGAGGCCAGACCGCCTGCGCGACCGCGACCGGCCCGCGGCCGCGCGCGTCGAGGCCATGGCAGCTCGTGCAGTCGCGCTGGAACAGCGCGCGACCGGCCGCTATCGAGCGCGCGGAATAGCCGGTCGGTGAGAGCTGAAAGCTCGTCGGCACCGCGGCGACGACATAGGGGCGCCATGGCGGCACCTGGATATAGACCAGTGCTGCGGCTCCAGCCGCGAGCGCCGGCCAGCGCAGCTTGCGCAGCACGACGGCTAGGATGAAGAGCGCGGCCGTGATGGCGATCGGGCCGAGCAGGCGCAGGAGCCCGTCGCGCAGATAGGCATCGTCCCACAGGCCCGGAATAGGTCGCAGCGGCAAGGGCCAATCCGGCTGTTCGTGGATACCCGGCGGCTGGCTTGCGAGCGCGGCGGCAGCCGCGACCATGGCAAGCCCGACCCCCGCCTCAAGGGCGAGAGAGCGACGCAACCCGCGTATCGACCCGCCGGCCTCCGCCTGCGGTACGAAACGGAAGCGGTTGGCGCTCGCGATCCCGAGCAGAACCGCGAACAGGACGAGCTTGAGCAAGGCGAGCCGCCCGTAGTTCGTGCCGAGCGTCGCCGCCAGCGTGCCGAGAAGCGCCTGCACCTGCATCAGCGAGGTGAGGGCGAGCGTCAGCACGCAGGCGAGGCCGAGTGGCGTGAAGCGGCGTGCGATGGCAGCCGCCTGCGAGGGCAGGAGAAAACACGTCGCGAGCAGCGGCAGCAGCGCGCCGAGCCAGAGCCCGGCAGCCACGACATGCAGGCCAAGGGCGATCGTGACCCAGCCCTCAGTCGCTGCGCCATGGCCGAGCCCGCCTTGCAGGAAGGCGGCGGCAGCGAGAAGGGGCAGGGCGAGCCAGCGGCCGCGTCCCTCGCTGTGCAGCATCCACAGCGAGACGACCAGCAGGGCGAGGCGCAGCAGCAAGGTCCCGCCGAAGAGGGTCTGGAGGATGGCGAGCGCCGCCTCCCGGCTCGCGACGGCGTTCCCCAGCATGGCGCTGCCCTGGAACCAGAGCCAGGCGCCGCCGCTGACAAGGGACAGCACGACGCCGGCCCGGCTGAACCGGGCCAGCCTTCGCAGCAACGAGGTAGCCTCGGGCGCGGCGCCCAGTCGTCCCCACGCCAGCAGGCGAAAGGCTTCGGTGCCGAGGCTGGACAGCAAGGCGGCGAGATGGAGCCAGCGGATCGCCGGCAGTGCCGCCTCGATGAAGGCAGTCACATCAGGGCCTGACGGTGAACCGGTACTGCCCGGCGACGCGATGGGTATCGACGGAGGTCGCCGCCCATTCGACCGTGTACGGGCCCGGCGCCGTCGCCTTCAGGCGGATTTTCAGCGCCTTGCCGTCGCCCGCCACGGCTTCCGCCGGCGCGAGCTGGACCTCGTGGCCCTGCGCGTCGCGCACGGTGATGCTGCTGAGCTTGATCTCGAGGGCCTCGGTGAAGCCGAGCACGATCTCGGCCGGGGCGGCGACCGTCGCGCCCTCGGCCGGCGAGGCGGTCCTGAGATGGGCATGGGCGAAGGCTGGCGAGGCGGCGAAGGTCGAGGCCGCAAGAGAGAGGGCGAGCGTGAGCCCGGTGACGCGAGACATGAACAGGGTCCTGTGATGGAGAGAGGGCTTTCGCCTGGCGATCACCAGCTGGCGTCGAGCCCGAGATGGGCGAGAGCCTGGCCGCGCAGTTCTGCAAGGCGCGGGTCGCCGCGATGGCGGGGATAGGGGAGGTCGTTGACGATCTCGGCCTTGATCCGGGCGGGGCGCTCGCTCAGCACGATGACGCGCTGGGCCAGGAACAGCGCCTCTTCCACGTCATGCGTGACGAGCAGCGTGGTGAAGCCGCGCTGGCGCCAGAGCTCTGCGATCTCGGTCTGCATCGCGATCCGCGTCAGAGAGTCGAGCTTCCCCAGCGGCTCGTCGAGGATCAGCACGCTGGGATCATTGACGAGCGCCCGCGCCAGAGCTGCGCGCTGCGCCATGCCGCCGGAGAGCTGGCGCGGAAAGGCCCGTTCGAACCCGGCGAGACCGACCGTCCGCAGCGCATCGTCGACGCGGCTCTTCTGTGCGGCGAGCAGGCCGCGCGCCTCCAGCCCGAGGGCGACATTCCTCCAGACGGTGCGCCATGGATAGAGCGTCGGGTCCTGGAAGACGACGACGCGGGACGGGTCGGGCGCCGTGATCAACTCTCCCGCGGCTGAGATCCGGCCCCGCGAGGGCTGTTCGAGCCCGGCGACCAGCCGCAGCAGCGTCGACTTCCCGCAACCGCTCGGGCCGAGCAGGGCGACGAATTCGCCGGCCCGAACGTCGAGGTCGATATCGTCGAGCACCGGCAGCGGCCGGCCTTCGAGATCGAAGGCATGCGAGACACCGGCGATCGCGAGATCGGCTCCCCGCGCGGTCGGCGCGGTGCGATCGGCAGCGAATGTGAGTGGAGCGGCTACCATTTCACCACGTCCTTCTGCCAGCCGAGCAGCCGGTCACGCGCGGCGAAGAGCAGCGTGATCAGGCTCGAGAAGATCAGCGCCATGACGATCAGCGCGCCATACATGTTGGCATAGGCGGCCCAGCCCTGGGCCCATTGCAGGTAGTAGCCGAGGCCCGATTTGACGCCCATCATCTCGGCCGCCACCAGCACCGAGAAGGAGGCGCCCAGCCCCATGAACAGGCCGACGAAGACATGCGGCAGGGCGGCCGGGATCGCGACCTTGAAGATCAGGAACKAGCGGCGGGCGCCGAGCGTGCGGGCGACGTCGTAATAGGCCTTGTCGACGCTGGCGACGCCGGACCAGGTCAGCACCGTGACCGGGAACCAGGTGGCGAGCGCGATCAGGAAGATCGCCGCCGAAAAGCTCGAGGGAAAGAAGAAGAAGGACATCGGCAGCAGCGCGGTCGACKGGATCGGCCCGAGGAAGCGCAGCACCGGGTGGACCCAATAGCCGAGCCCGCGCGACCAGCCGATCGCGACGCCGGTGACGAAGCCGGAGAGCGTGCCGAACGCGAAGCCGAGCGCGAGCAGCCGCAGCGAATGCAGCACGCTTTCGCCCAGACGCGGCCAGTCCTCGGCATAGACCTCGACCAGCGCGGAGGGCGGCGCGAAGAAGGGCACCGGAAGCAGGCCGAGCTTGGCCGTCAGCAGGTCCCAGATTCCGACGAAGAGCGCGAGCACGACGAGCCAGGGCGCAGCCCGGCCGAGCCGCGAGCCGAGCGGCGGCCAGACGGCGCCGATCGTCGTGGCGATCGCCAGCAGGACCGCCCATGCGACGAGGCCGAGATTGGTCTGGTCGACATAGAGCGGTTCGGCGAAGCCGACCTTCCTGTTCGCGAGCAGGGTGACGGACGCGGCGACAGCGGTCCAGGCCAGTGCGGCAAGGGCGCCCCGCGCCAGCACCCAGCCATCGACCTGCAGGGGCGGCCGGTCGAAGGTTGCCGCGGAGCCTGTCTGTTCAAACGGCGACATTGGGCACGATCTTCTGCGCGAAGGCCTTGGCGTCGGTGCTCTTGCGGATCACGTTGACGAGCTTCAACTGTTCGGTGAACAGCGCGACATCGTCGCGCAGCGCCGCTCCGGTGGAGTGGTGGTCATGCGTGTGGCTGCGCAGGATCGCGGCCACCGTCTCGGGCGTCACCTTTGCCGGGACGAAGGGGGCGAAGATCTCGGCCGTCTTGTCGGGATTGGCCGCGGTCCAGGCCTGGGCCTCGACGATGGCGCGGGAGACCGCAGCTGCGACCTGGGGCTGGTCGCGGATCAGGGCGCCGCGCAGGCCGAGCACGCAGCAGGTCGACTTGGCGTATTGGCCCTCGAGATTGGTGGCGAGTTCGACGAGCTTGTCGCGCTCGCGGATGAGATAGAGATGCGGGTCGTCGCCGGCCAGCGCCTGGACCTCGCCCTTTTTCAGCGCTTCGCCGAACAGGTCCTGCGGGTACTGCACCCAGCTGACATCCTTCTCCGGATCGAGGCCGATCTCGGCGAGGCGGATGGCGAAGAAGTTGCGCACCGGGCTTGCCGGGTCGGTGACGGCGACGGATTTGCCCTTCAGGTCCTTCAGGCTGCCGATGCCGGCATTCTCGGCGACGAGCAGTCGCATGCAGCCGCCATGGGTGCCGACGGTCAGGCCGACATCGAAGCCTTGTTCGAGGGGCTTCAGCCAGCGCAGCGCCATGCCGATGCCGCCATCGGCATGGCCGGTGGCGATCGCCTGGAGCAGGGCATCTGTCGGCCCGCTGAAATTCACCGGTTCGACCGCGATGTTGTATTTCTCGAACAGGCCCTGCTTCAGCGCGACCGAGATCGGCGACTGGCAGACGGCCGTCTGGCCCCAGGCGAGCTTGATCGTCTGGCGCTGCGCCAGCGGTGCGGCCTGGGCGAAGGCGTGATGCCCGGCGAGACCGGCAAGCGGTGCGGCGGCGAGTGCGGCGGCTCCGCGCAGGAGCGCGCGGCGGGTGGGCTGGCTGGTGACAAGGCTCATATTCGCTCCTTTGCCGCTGCGGTGAGCGGCTACGTGCCGGGGGGGCGAGAAGATCAGGCGGCGGCGCGGCTGGCCGGGACGCGTTCGACGGTTCCATGCACATCCGTGCCGCGCCGGAGCAGGTTCAGGATCGGGCAGAAGCGCTCGACTGCGGCGTTGAGGGCGTCCAGATCGGTTGCATCGGTGGTCAGCCGCACCGTGTAGGAGAGGTCGTGCGGGTAAACTGGCACCGTCTCGAAACCGGGCGTGCCGGCGCGGGGATCGAGCTGGCCCTGCACCTCGACGGAAACATCCCGCAGATCGATCTGCTGGTCGGCGGCCTGGATCAGGTAGGTGTGAGTCAGGCAGCTGGACAGCGCGCCGAGCAGCAGTTCCGGCGAGCTCGGGCCGAGATCGTAGCCGGCGAAATCCGGCGGGCTGTCGCTGACGACCTGGAAGTCGCGGATCCGGATGCGCCGGACGCCGCTGCGCCCTTCGGCCGTGGCCCGGGCTTGCAGCCGCTGCGGCCGGGCCTCCGGCGTGCGGGCATGAGCCTTGCGGCGCAACAGGGCGTCGCGCTTCTGGGCGAGGTATTCGGTGAGGTCGGACATGGTTGGCGGCTCACGGATGGGAAAGGGCTGGGGAGAGGGGCTTGCCTCGATTTCGCGCGTTCGCCCGGCCGCTGCGCCGCTGGAGAACGGCGCATCGGAGACATCACGAAATCCAGGGGGAGGTCGTTCGGGCAGCGGCAAGACCGCGTCCCGCTTCAAGGGCCGATGCATCCGGGAGACCGCTGTCGCGGTTCTGTCCGCGGCAGCGACGAGCGCCCGCCTAAAATTCCGAAATCATAGCCTTCGACGGCAAGGGGGCTGCCGGCCGATCGTTGTCAGTTCAAGCGGGAAGGGCATTCGCGTCTCCAAAGCAAGAGAGGAGCCCACGAGCGATCGTGGTGCTTTTAGCGTTGTTGACGCGGCGCAAGCTACTCCAGCAAATCCCGCGGTGAAGACGTTAGGATTACTCTTCACGTTCAAGATTATTGCTCAGATGATTATTTGTATCAATGAAACAAACTGTGCGTTTTGATTGCGGAAAGGCGATGATTTGTTCCTGTTCGGGGCTGTGGTGACGAAAATCAGGTTCCTCAAATCCCGCCGCCCCGAATCCTAGTAGGCTGCAGCGGCGACCGGGAGCGAGGGCGGGCTCGCCGTTTCCGTCTGCGCGACGGTGGGGCCGAGCTTGGGCGGGCTGAGATAGCGTTCGCCGCTATCGGCAACGATGGCGACGATCGTCTTGCCGGCGTTTTCGGGGCGCCGGCCGAGTGTGGCGGCGGCAAACAGCACCGCTCCCGACGACGTGCCCGCCAGGATGCCTTCCTCCTGTGCCAGCGCCCGGGCGAACTCGCGGGCCTGCGCCGTGTCGGTCACGATGACCTCGTCGACGACGGCAGCGTCAAAATTCTCGGGCAGGTACGCGACCTCGACATCGGTCACCTTATGGACGCCCTCGATGCTGTCGGGGTAGGGCGTCTCGGCCGAGGGGATCGAGGCCGCGCCGGGCTCGACGACGACGACCTTCACGCCGGGCTTCTGCGCCTTCAGGAAGCGGCCGGTACCGGAGATCGTGCCGCCGGTACCGACCGCGGCCACGAAGATGTCGACCTCGCCCTTGGTCTCGCGCCAGATCTCCGGCCCGGTCGTTTCGTAGTGAACGCGAGGGTTTGCCGGGTTTCCCCGCTGATTGGTGTAATACGCATCGGGATTCTCGCGGCGGACGCGGTCGATGATCGCGTGGATGGCGCCGGTTTCGAGGAATACGCTGTTGTCGATCAGGACGGTTTCGGCGCCGTATTGGTGAAGCAGCCTGATCTTGTCTTCGCTGATCGTGTTGCGGAGGTAGAATTTCGAGCGGTAGCCGCGGGCCGCTGCCAAGGCGGCGAGGCCGATGCCGGTATTGCCGCTGGTGAGATCGACGATGAGCTGTCCGGGCTTCAGCGCCCCCTTCTCCTCGGCCTCGCGAATGATGCCCCAGGCCGTGCGGTCCTTGATGCTGCCGGCCGGGTTCAGATACTCGATCTTCGCGAAGACGCGGGAGGCGATCTCCAGCCTTTCCGCAAAGCGCCGCAGCTCCAGCAGCGGCGTGTTGCCGACCAGCGCTGCAAAGTGGTCGTTCTGCGTTCCCATGATGCTCTCACTCCCAGGAGAGGTGGCGCATGCCACCGAAGACCGGCGCGATGGCCGGTCGCAAATGTTCGGCAGCCGCTTGCCCCTGATTGGCGGGCGCTGCGGCGTGCAGCGTCATGCTGCCGGCGAGACTGCGTCTGCGCCGCTCAAGCCGCTGCTACCTGTGTCGTCGCCGCGCGATGAGCCGCCAGCCTGGCCGCAATCTTCGCCTCCTGCTCGGCCTTGACGATGGCGACGCGGGCCGTCGCTTCGTCGAGCGATGCGGCCGGGGGATAGATCGCTGTGCTGCCGGCGGTGCCGGCCTTCGCCCCGATATGTTTTTCAAAGGGCAGGGAGCGATAGAGCGTCGGGTCGACTGTCGTGTCGAAGAGCGGCCGATAGCCGAGCGACAGATACAGGCCCGTCGCTTCCGGCTGCCGGAACCCGGTGGTGAGATAGGCCCGGGTGTAGCCGAGCTCGGCCGCCGCCTCTTCGAGCGCGAGCACGATCTGCCGTGCCAGCCCCTGCCGCCGCAGATCGTCCCGCGTCCAGATGCGCTTGAGCTCGGCTGTCTCGTCGTCATGGCTCATGAAGGCGCCGCCCGCGATGGTCTCGTCGCCGCGCCGCAGGAGCAGGAAATCTCCCAAAGGCGGGGCGAAGGCCTCTGGAGGGTAGCGCAGGATCTCGGTGCGCGCGCCGCCTGGCCTGCTATTGGCCCCGTATCGGCCGTCGTACTCGGCAACAAGCCCTTCGATCAAAACCTCTGCTTTCCCATCGAAGGGAGACGAACGCACGATCAAGTCAGTCATGGCACGGTTCCGGAATTTGGCGTTGAGCGGGAATAAGCGCCCACGGCATTCGTATCTGAACCGTTTGTGCAATCAATGCTGTCAGTACAATAAGTATATTTGGCTATACTGAGGGTGATTTGGAAATCTATGGTTCCCCAATGAGCGGGCGAGACGGAAGGAATTTATCCGCCTCGCGATCAGCGCGCCTCGGCGCCGGCCGCTCAGTTCGTGAATGCGGCGAGCCGGGGGAGGTCGAGGCCAAAGCGCTCGCGCAGGCTGGTTTCCTCGTAATGTCGGCGGAACAATCCCCGTTCCTGCAGGACCGGGATCACCAGATCGACGAAATCGTCGAGCCCGTCGGGCATCGAAGCTGGGATCAGGTTGAAGCCGTCTGCAGCGCCCTGCTCGAACCATGATTGCAGGTCGTCGGCGATCGTCTGGGGCGAGCCGATGATGATGCGATGGCCATGGGAGGCGATGGCGAGCGCTGCGAGTTCGCGCAGCGTGTAATTCTCGGCGCGCGCCTTGTTCAGGAGCAGGCGCACCCGGCTCTCGCCATGGATGCGTTCGCCCGGCTCCGGCACGGGCTCGGCGAGCGGATGGCCGGACAGGTCATAACCCCAGCGCCCTGACAGCTGGCGGATGCCGGCGGCGATGTCGGTATGCTCCTGCATCGCCGCGAATTTCTCGCGCGCCTCGGCATCGGTCCGCCCGACGATCGGCATGATTCCGGGTAGGATCGGGAGGCTGGGTGCCTTGCGTCCGGCGGCTTTCGCTGCCTCGCTCAGCGCCTCGCGATAGACGTGGGAGTCGGCGATCGTGTCCTGTGCCGTGAAGGCGAGATCCGCCTCGGCGGCCGCGAGCCCGATGCCGTCGCGCGAGGAGCCGGCCTGGATGATGACGGGGTGGCCCTGTGGCGGCCGCGAGATGTTGAGCGGCCCGCGGACGGAAAAATGCGCGCCCTTATGCGCAAGCAGGCGCACCCGCTGCGTATCGAGGAACGTGCCGGATTTCCGGTCCATGATGAGGGCATCATTGGCCCAGCTGTCCCAGAGGCCGCGTACGACCTGCACGAACTCCCCTGCGCGCTCATAGCGGGCGGCGTGATCGGGCAGGGCAGTGAGGCTGAAATTCTCGGCCGCCCGGTCCGATTGGGTGGTGACGACGTTCCAGCCGGCGCGGCCATGGCTGATATGGTCGAGCGATGCGAGCTGCCGCGCCACGTTGTAAGGCTCGGCGAAGCTGGTCGAGATCGTGCCGACGAGGCCGATCTTCGAGGTCGCAACCGCCAGCGCCGAGAGAAGGGTCAGGGGCTCGAGCCCACCGGCCTTGCCCTGCGCGCCGGGCTCCGGGCCAGCCAGGTTGTCCGCCACGAAGAACATGTCGAACAGTCCTTCCTCGGCCTTGCGGGCGATCCGGATCGCCCAGTCGATATCCTCGGGATGGCCCTGCGCGGTGTCTTGCCGCCACGCCGCCGGATGCCGGCCGATCGGCTGGTGGAACAGGCCGAGATGGAGCCTGCGGGGCTTGCGTGCGTTCTGGTCGACGATGGTCATGGAGTTCTCAGGCAAGTGAACGGAGGGGGCCGCGCTCAATCGAGGCGCGGATCGAGATGGTCGCGCAGCCAGTCGCCGAGCAGTATGACTCCGAGCACGGTCAGCGTGATCGCGATGCCGGGGAAGGTCGCAACCCACCAGCTGGTCGCCAGGTACTGGCGTCCCTCGCTCAGCATCTGCCCCCAGGAGATCTCGGGCGGCTGGATGCCGAAGCCGAGGAAGCTGAGGGAGGATTCCGCCAGGATGACGGTGCCGACATTCATGGTCGAGACGACCACGAAGGAGGACAGGATATTGGGCAGGATGTGCCGCAGGATGAGGCCGAGCGGGCGCGCGCCGATCGACCGCGCCGCCGCGATATAGTCCATTTCCTTCACGCTGAGGACGTCGGCCCTGACGATCCGGGCGCAGCCGACCCAGTTGGTCGCAGCGATGACGACGATAAGTGGCACCAGCCCGGTTCCCGCGACGAGGGCGACGACAAGCATGAACAGCATCGTCGGGATCGCCAGCATCGCGTCGATCACGCGCATGACCAGCGCATCGACCCTGCCGCCCGCCATGCCCGCGAGCAGGCCGAGCGAAAGGCCGATCAGGCTGGAGAGGGCGACGGCGGCGACGCCGACCGTCAGCGAGGTGCGCGCCCCGAAGATGATGCKGCTGAGCAGGTCCCGCCCTTGGCTGTCGGTTCCCAGCAGATGTCGCGGATTGCCGCCCTCGAGCCAGGCCGGCGGGAGCAACTTCAGCGAAAGATTCCGCCGCAGCGGGTCGAGCGGCGCGAGATGGTCGGCCAGCAGCGCGGTGACGGCGATGGCGGCGACGATGGCAAGGCCGGCGAGGCCCGCCTTGTTCGACAGGAGCGAGCGCAGCACGCGCGGCAGGCGCGGGATACGGGGAAGCGGGAGGGATATCTGCATCGTTTTCATCTCGGGCCGATCAATGCCGCAGGCGGGGATCGATCAGTCGGTAGAGGGCGTCCGTCGTCAGGTTGATCGTCAGAGCCATGATGGTGATGACGAACACCGCGATCTGGATGACCGCCATGTCCTTGGTGTAGACCGCCTGCACGACGAGCTGGCCGAGACCCGGCCAGGAGAACACCGTTTCCGTGACCAGAGCCCCGCCAAGCAGCGCGATGGCATGGAGCGAGGTCATGGTCAGGGCCGGGATCAGCGCATTGCGCAGGCCATGGCGGAGGATGACGAGGAACTCCGGCACGCCCTTGGCCCGGGCGGTCCGGATATAGTCCTGGCCCATGACTTCCAGCAGGCTGGACCGGATCAGTTTCGTCAGCTCGGCGGCAAAGCCGGTGCCCAGCGTCAGCGCCGGCAGGATCAGATGCGCGAAGCTGCCGCTGCCGGAGACCGGAACCAGCCGGAGCCAGACGCCGAAGACGAGGATCAGCATGATGCCGACCCAGAAATTCGGCATCGCCTTGCCGAGGATCGTCACGGCGGAGATCGCGAAATCCGGCATGCTGTTGCGCTTGAGCGCAGCGAAGATGCCGGTCGGCAGGGCGATGAGGATCGCGACGACGAGGCCGCCCGCCGTCAGCGTCAGGGTTGCGGGAATGCGTTCGAGCACGACCGGCAGGGCATCGGTGCCGTAGCGATAGGAGACGCCGAAATCCCCGGTCAGGATATTGCCCATGTAGCGGAGATATTGGACATACCAGGGCCGATCGAGCCCCCACGCCGCGACCAGCGTGAGGCGATCGTCTTCGCTTGCATCCTCCGGGATCAGCAGGGCCGAAGGATCGCCCGTCAGATAGACCAGCACGAAGACGATCAGCGAGACGATGTAGAGCACCGGCACGAATTGCAGCAGCGCCTTGAGGGGAGAGCGTCCGCTCATGGGCGCGAGACGTCCTCGGCCGCGATCATTTCGTCGAAGCGCCCGGTATAGATGATGCGATCGCTGACGCCGTAGATCGATTGCGGGAAGAGCAGGCCGATGCGGACGCGCTGTTCGGCGACGATCTGCTGGCCCTGCTGCGAGATGGCGATGCGGTCGGCCTCGCTCTTCGCCTGGCGAACGGAGGCGGCGAGCTTCTCGAAACTCTCGTCCKACCAGTCGTAGTGACGCTTGAAATTGTCGACGAAGAGGGTCGAGGCATCGGTGTAGGAGCCCATGCCCCAGAGATAGAGCTCGCCAAAACCGTCGCCGACGACCTTGTTGTTGTAGACGGTCCAGTCGAGCACCTCGACCTGCGCCCGGAAGCCGGCATCCTCGAGATAGCCGGCGACCGCCTCGACGATCTCGCGATCCTTCACATAGCGGCCGCTCGGCGTGCTGATCTTGATGGCGGGACGCTTGCGGTCGCTGTAGCCCGCCTCGCGCAGCAGCGCCTTCGCGCGTTCCGGATCGAAGCGGATGTCGCGGCTCAGCTCCGGGGCGAAGCCCGGGATCGCCGGCGGGAAGAAGCCGCGCGTCGCCCCGCCATGCCCTTCCAGCACCTGCTGCACGATGGCATTGCGGTCGATGGCGAGGTCGATCGCCTCGCGGACGCGCGGATCGCCCGTGACGCGGTCCTTGCCGGTGCGGACATGCAAAGCGAGGTTGCGCGCGATGTCGAAGGTGATGGCGCGCGTGCCCTTGTTGTCGTTCAGGCGCGCGATGTCTTCCGGCGGAACGTTCACGGCGATATCGACGCCGCCGGTCAGGAGCTCGGCCACGCGCGTCGTGGTTTCGGGAATCGAGCGGATGACGACGCCATCCCATTTCGGCGTGCCGCCCCACCAGCGCGGGTTCTTCGCCAGGACGACGCGGTCGGATTTGACCCATTGCTTGAAGACATAGGGCCCGGTGCCGACCGGCTGCTTGAAGAACTCGTCCTTGCCCGCCTTCTCGAACGCCGCCTTGGGCAGGATGCCGGCGCCGTTGCCGACGAAGGCGTGCAGCAGCAGCGTATCGGGCCCGTCGGTTTCGATCCGCAGGGTCGTGTCGTCGGGGGCTTCGACCGCTTTGATCCGGCGGAACTTGCCGGAACTGATCAGCTTCTTGTCCTGCTGCGACCGCTCGATTGTGAACTTGACGTCCTGCGCGGTGAATTTGTCGCCGTTGTGCCAGTAGACGTCGTCGCGCAGCTTCACCGTCCAATGGATATTGTCATCGCTGCTCCAGGAGATGGCGAGACGCGGGGTGAAGCGCAGTTGTCCCTGGCTGAAATCCTTGTTGACCAGGTAATCGTAGATGTTCACCAGCGCCGACTCGGTGCTGTTATTGCCGTGATTGGCCGGGTCGAGCGAAAGGATGTCGTTTCCTTGCGCGATGGTCAGCGTTTCGGCTGCGGCTGATTTCTGAGGACCTGCAAAGATCAACGCTGCCGACATGGCCAAGACCGGCCAGCGGATCAAAGCGAACAGACTCATGGAAGCAACGCCTTTGCCTTCGAGAACATTGGGATGGCGCCAAATTAGCGTGCGCTATCCGGAAAAGGTCTTCAAATGCACGGCGATATCGACAGAGATCCTCTCCGATTATCGGATGGCGCAGAAGTTTTGTTGTCGGCACGGTGTCCTGCGCGCTGCCGGGACGCCCGGAGAATCCAACGACCGAATCCAGGCAAGCGAGGCTGCGGTCGACAGGTTTGAAGCGGCGCGGATGCGCTCGGCCGGGAGGGGGACCCGGCTATAATCTGCACCTGAAGCTCATGCTCGTCGGCCGCTGCGGATGGTCGCGCTGGGGCAGGCGCTCGAACTCCGCAGATGTGAAAGCGGCCGGGTTCCGACCGGCCTTCGTTCCGCGGGGCGTCAGCGCTTCCGTGCCACGAGGAACGGCCGGGCATCCCGGCCGCGCGAGGCGTGGTGCTCGCGCCCGATCATCTCGAACCCCGCGGCCGCGATCTCGCGTTCGAGCTCGTCCGTGCTGAGAAAGCTGACTGAGGGCGCCTTGCCGAGGCGCTGCATCAGGGGCACGACGAGGCGCAGGAGCAGGTTCATCTCAGACAGGCATGGCGTCTTGGAGATGAAGATCCCGCCCGGCTTCAGCAGCCGATGGACGCCGGCCAGGGCAGCCTCCCGCGCCGTGATCAGATGCAGGACATTGAACCCCAGCGCGACGTCGAATGTCGCGTCAGGCTCCGAGATCGCAGCCGGCGTCGCGACCTCGAACGCGACATTGCCGCAAGCTGCGGCCTCGGCCTTGCCCCGGGCGATCGCGATCATCTCGCCGGAGATATCCGTCGCCACGATGCGCCCGACATGAGGCGCGAGCCTCAGCGCCGTGGTGCCCGTGCCGCAGCCGAATTCGAGGACCGTATCGCTGCCCCCAAGATAATGCCGCGTGCGCTCCAGCGTGCGCTCGTAGCCTGCCATGTCCGCGATCGGACCGGCGGCGTACTTCCGCGCGGCCCGGTTCCAAAAGCGCGTATCATTCGCAATCTGTGCCATGGCCGCTCCCATGCCGCTCTCTAGCACAGGCGCAGTCAGTCTGGCCTGTCGCTTGTCGGCACGATCGTATCGTCGGTCACTCCGCCGCCAGCGAAGGATGGCGGCGGCGCAGTTCCGGATGCTCCGAAAAGGGCTGCAACGGCGTCATCCAGCGCCGAAGCGTGTCGGCGGCATCGAGTTTCGCGACGAAGGGGTCATTGCCATGGACCGTCCAGGCGATCGTCGCGCTGAGCTCCAGCAGCCCCCAGGCGCCCGCTGGCTGCGGCAGGGTGGTGAAGCTTTCGGTCAGCGATTGCAGCGTCAGATGCGGGATGCCGTCGACGATCGTCAGCGTGTTCCAGTGGACATGTCCGGCGAGGCAGACGACCGGAACCCGGGCCTGACGCAGCACGGCGCGTGCGCGCTCGGCACCGGGATAGGTCGAGAATTCGGGATTACGCTCGAAATAGTAGTTGCCGGTCTGGGCGTGGCCGGAAAGCGGGACATGGCTCATGATCGCGAGCGGGCGATCGGCGGCGTTGACGGTGGCGGCGAGCCAGAGCAGGTCGGCCTCGGTCAGGATGAAGCCGCCCGGGCGGTGGATCCGTGAATCCGCCGCCCAGAGCACGAGGCGCCAATCGCCCAGATCGATGGTCCGATGGCCGAGCGGCTGGCGCAGGATGGCCTCGTTCTCGGCGACGCTCAGATGATCGCGGTCATGATTGCCGCAGAGATGGAAGCGCGGCGCGGCGATGGCAGAAAATGCATCCGCTACCTCCTGCTCCAGTMGCAGGTCGGTCGCATGGTCGCGGTCCGAGATGCGGTCGCCGAGATCGATGACGGCATCGGGTTTCGCGTCCTCAACGAAGCGGCGGAATTCGGCCATGAGCGGCAGGGCCTGGCTGCCCATCTTGGTGAAGCTGTTCTCACCGTGATGGATATCGGCGACGATTGCGAGGCGAAGGGGGGCTGGGCGAAGGGGCTTGGCCATGGCTGGGCTCACGATGCGAAGGACGAGGGCGAAAACGGAGGGGCCGGCGCGGGCCGACCCCTCCCGGTTGGTTCAGCGGGCGGCGAGCGTCACGCGGCCGGCACGGAAGTCGAGGACATAGGGGATGTGCCCGGGCAGGGGCCGCCAGGCGAGCGAGCGCTTCATGCCGTATGACTCGTAGGGCTGATAGAGCGGCAGCACCGGCGGGTCGTTCTTGATCGCCTGCATCAGATCGGCATAGGCCTTCTTGCGCTCGCCGAGGTCGGTCGAGAAGCGGAACCGCTCCCACAGCGCGACATAAGCGTCGTCGGCCTTGAAGCGACCTTCCGAGGCGGAATTGCCGGTCGGAGCCCACATGATGCCGAAAGCGCCCGCGGGATCCGGGAAATACATCGGGTTCGACCAGGCGCGCGCCATCATGGTCGGATCGGAGCCGGTCCATTGCTCGGTGACGTTGAGCTGGGTCTTGACGCCGACGGCGGCCCACATCTCCTGGATCGCCTGCGCGGCGAGCAGGCCATTGGTGTAGTAGGCGGCCTGAACGTCGTAGCGGATCGGGGTGCCGTCATAGCCGGCTTCCTTGAGCAGGGCCTTGGCCTTGGCGGGATCGTACTCGAAGGTGGCGAGCTCGGGCATGTAGAGCTGGCCGAACTGCTGGAAGCTATGGCTCGTCGGMACCTTCGCCTTGCCGAACCAGAGCGCCTCGTTCAGCGTCTTGCGGTCGATGGCGTAGGAGAGCGCCTGGCGCAGCTTCGGATGGGCCATCTTCGGGTTCTGCGTATTGAAGATGACGACGTGGAAGAGCGGCGTCTGCATGCCCTCGACCTTGAGCTTCGCGTCCGAGTCGATCGGCTCGAGCTGGTCCGGCGGGACATTGGTGATCAGGTCGACCTCGGAATTCTTCAAGGCCGTCAGCCGGCCCGAGAGTTCCGGGATGCGTTGCACCGTGACCTTCTGGAACGGCGCCTTCTCGCCCCAGAAACCTTCGAAGCGCTCATAGACGAGGCGCTGGTTCGGCACGAATTCGGTGATCTTGTAGGGGCCGGTGCCGACGGGCTTCAGCGCGAAGGCCTCGAAATCGGCCGGCTCGGCGACGTTCGGATCGCCCGTCAGGGCCATGATGTATTTCTTAGGTACGATCATGCCCTGCTGCACATTGAGCAGGGTCTCGAACAGCGGTTCGGGCTTCGTCGCGGTGATCCGCACGGTCTCGGCATCGACCGCCTCGACCTTGGCCATGTTGGGCAGCGTGTCGCGCTTGCGCACGCTATAGGGCGCAAAACTCGCGTTGATGATGCGGTCGAAGGAGAAGACCACATCCTCGACCGTCATCGGAGCGCCGTTGTGGAAGGTCACGCCCTGGCGGATCTTGAGTTCGATTTCGGTCGGAGAAACCTGCTTCCAACTCGTGGCGATGCCCGGCTGCCAGACGCTCTCGGCGCGGGTGGCGTCCTTGCCGATCAGCGGGTCGAAGGCGTTGAAATAGAACTGCGAGCCGACATTGGAGAAATCGCGGCCGGGATCGAGCCAGGGCGCCATGTTCTGCACGCCGACCTTGAGCTCCTGGGCGCGAGCAAGCCCGGTCAGGGCGGTTGTCGCGAGCGCGGCGGCGAGCGCGGTCTTCAGCAAGGTCTTGAGCATCAGTTCAGCCCTTTCGGTTCGAGCGAAGGTGGTTCGGCAGGCAAGGTGGAGGCGGCGCGTCAGCGTTCGCGCAGGCGCACGTCGAAATGGTCGCGCAGGAAATCGCCGAGCAGCATGGCGGCGAGGCTCACGAGCACGATCGCCGCAGCCGGCACCACCACGATCCAGGGTGCGGAGGCCATGTAGTCGCGCCCCTGGCCGACCATGGAGCCGAGCGTGGCAGTGGGGGGCTGGACGCCGAGCCCGAGGAAGGAGAGGGCGGATTCCAGCAGGATCAGGTTCGAGAAGTTCAGGCTCGCCATCACCACGACCGGCGAGACGATATTGGGGATCATGTGGACGGTCGCGATGTGCCAGCGGGTCGCTCCGGCGGCTCGGGCCGCCTCGATGAAGGGCATTTCCCGCAGGCCGAGGACCTGGGCGCGCACAAGCCTGGTGAAATGGGCCCAATAGGCGATGCCGAGCACGCCGATCAGCACCGCGACATCGGTTCCCGCCAGCGCAACCACGAGCAGCGCGACGAGCGTGAAGGGCAGTGACAGCTTGATGTCGACGAGCCCCATGACCAGCGCATCGACCCGGCCTCCGAGTTGCCCGGCGACGAGCCCGAGCGCGACGCCGATGACGAGCCCGATCAGCGTTCCAAACAGCGCGAGCGCCAGCGTCAGCCTGAGGCCGTACAGACAGCGCGAGAGCAGATCGCGGCCGAGTTGATCGGTGCCGAGCCAATGCGCCGGATTGGCGCGCTCGAAACCGAGCGGGGGCCGCAGCCGCGCCAGCAGTTTCTGCTGGTCGGGGTCGAAGGGCGCAAGCACGGGCGCGAGCACCGCCAGGAGGACGAGCACGAGCGCCAGAAGCGCGGCCGCGACGACCAGGGCGTTCATGCCGGCCGGACGCGCGAAGCGCCGGCGCGGCTTGTGCTGCGGGGCAAGCACGATCTTGACGTCGAGGGTATCGGTCATGACCGCTCAGGCTCCAGCCAGGCGCACGCGCGGATCGACCAGCGCATAGGCGAGATCGACCAGCAGGTTGACGACGATGACGGCGGAGGCGACGACGAGGACGCCGAATTGCAGGACGGGATAGTCGCGGCGCAGCGTCGCGCCGACCAGCAGGTCGCCGACGCCGTTCCAGGCGAAGACGGTCTCGACCACCACCGCTCCCGAGACGAGCGTGGTGATCTGCAGGCCGAGCACCGTGATGACCGGGATCAACGCGTTGCGCAGGCCGTGATGGAGAATGATGCTGCTCTCGGCGAGCCCCTTGGCCCGGGCCGTGCGCATATAGTCCTGCGAGAGGACGTCGAGCATGGCGTTGCGGGTGTAGCGGACCAGCGCCGCGACGAAATAGGCCGAGAGCGCGACCGTCGGCATGACGTAATGCGCGAGTGTGGCCGAGCCGGCGCTGGGCAGCCAGTGCAGCGTGTAGGAGAAGACCAGCAGCAGCAGGATGGCGAGCACGAAATTCGGGATGGCGTAGCCGAAAAAGGCCGTGAAGAGCACGGCGCTGCCGCGCCCCTGGCCGCGCCAGACGGCAGCCAGGATACCGGCCGGCACGCCGATGCAGATCGTCAGCGCCAGGGTCGCGACCAGGAGCGAGGCGCTCTGCCAGAGCCGTTCGGTGAAGATCGTCGCGACCGGCCGGCGCTCCATCAGTCCGAGGCCGAAATCGCCTGAAAGAAGCGAGCGCCAGAACAGCCAGTACTGCTCGGCGACGGAACGATCGAGCCCCCAATAGGCAATCATCTCGCGGCGCGAGGCGGCATCCAGCCCTTCCGGCATCAGGAAGTCGATCGGGTTGCCCGTCAGGCGCGTGGCGAGGAAGACGACCGAGGTGATCACCCAAAGCGTGATGCCCATGCGCAGCAGCCGGCCTGCGAGGAATTCAAGCATGTCTTCCCCCCTGGAGCCGCCGGACGTCGCCCTGCATGCCGGCTCAGTCGTGGCCCGTGCTGCGACGGGCTCGTTCTAGGCTGTGCTTCATGACAGGATGATGAAATAATCTCATTCGATATTGAATTTGACACTGAGTTTATCTCAGTTCATGGACGAGCCTCACTTGCTGACAGGGTTTGGATTCGCGCGATGGGGTCGTTTCACGGCATTCAGGGGTGTCTCGTCGATCTCGACGGCACCCTGGTGCGCGGCCGGCAGATGCTTCCCGGCGCAAATGCCTTTCTCGAAAGCCTGGACGGCCGTTTCGTCATCGTCTCCAACGATGCCGAGCATACGCCGCTCGAATTGTCGCGTGCCCTGAAGCGTCTCGGCCTGACCATCGCGCCGCGCCGGATCGTTCTCGCCGGCTCGACCGCGCTTGACGAAATCGCGCGCCGGCAGCCCCGGGCCCGCATCTCCATGATGGCCAGCAAGAGCCTGATGATCCATGCCCGCGACCGCGGCCTTGTCCCGGTGCAGGAGCGGCCGGACATCGTCTTTCTCGGACGCGACCGGCATTTTTCCTATGAACGCCTGATGCTTGCAGCCAATGCGGTACGCGGCGGCGCCGAGCTCGTCGCTGCCAATCCCGATCTCGTCCATCCCGGCCCGGATGGCGCGGTGGTGCCGGAGACCGGTGCATTGCTGGCGGCGCTGCTCGCCTGCACTGGCCCCGTGCCGTACCGCATCATCGGCAAGCCGGAACCCGCCTTGTTCGAGGCCGGCCTGGCGCTGCTCGGGCTGTCCAGGAATGCGGTGCTGATGGTTGGCGACAACCCGGCGACCGATGGTGAGGGCGCACGGCGCCTCGGCCTGCGCTATTTCGAGCTTCGCGACGGGGTCTTCCCCGCCATCGCGGCGAATGCGCCTTGTCGTGTCTCGGCCGACATGCTGGCCTTCCCGGCATGACGGCGTCGAATCGCAATCCCGGATCGGCCGAGGCCGCCCCCGGCGAACCAGGCACCGAAAGGCGCAAGGGCACCGGCACGCCCGGTCTCGAGGGGGCGCTCGAACGCCTGCAGGCGCTGCGCGCCAACCTGCCGCCCAAAGCTGCCCGCATCGCCGATTTCTTCATGACCCATGCCGCCGAGGTGGTGCATATGTCGGTCACCGAAGTGGCCGAGCGCACCGGCGCGAGCGAAGGCAGCGTCATCTCGCTCTGCCAGCAGCTCGGCGCGCGGGGCTTCCAGCAGGTCAAGATCGCGCTGGCGCGCGATCTGGTGCAACCGGTTCAGTTCATCCACGAGGATCTGGCCCGTTCCGACGACACCGGTGCGGTGATCGAAAAGATCTTCCGCAGCGATCTCCAGGCCCTGCACGACACCATGAAGGTGCTCGACACCACGGCGATGGAGGCCGCGGTCGCCGCGATCCTGAAGGCGCGCCGCGTCGAGCTCTACGGCATCGGCAGCGCGGCCCCGATCGCCGAGGATGCCAATTACCGCCTGCTGCGCATCGGCATCGAGGCGAAGGTCGTGGTCGATTCCCATGTCCAGGCCATCAGCGCCTCGTTGACCGGGCCTGACGTGGCGGTGATCACCATCTCCCATTCCGGCAGCACGCTCGAGACGGTTGCAGCCACGAAACTTGCCAAGGAAGCCGGCGCGACGACGATCTGCATCACCAATTTCGGCAAGTCGCCGCTGCTCGCCCATGCCGATATCGTGCTGCACACGATGGCGCGCGAAACGCAGTTCCGCACCGAGGCGATGACGAGCCGGATCGCACAGCTTGCCATCATCGACGCGCTGATCGCCTGTGTGTCGCTCGCCGATTACGACAAGGCCCTGGCGACGATCGGCAAGACCTTCGACGTCCTGTCGAGCAAGCGCTTCTGAGCCGGKGGCAGGGGAACCTCATCCCAGTAGCGGACCTATCGCGTTTGCCGCGACAGCCTGCCCTCATAGGGCACACCCAGCCCTTGCGGTTGAAGCTGCAATGTTGTGCTCGATGTCCAGGCTTCGAAGCAGTCCTCGCCCCGCGCTGATTGCCAGCAGAGCGCGTCGCCCTTGACGAACCAGCGGAGATCCTGCCGGCGGCTCATCGCGTATTCCGTGAGGTTGCCGCCGGGCTGGAAGCTGTAACGCCAGTGCACGCCGTCACTGAATTCCTTCCCCGACATCAAGCGCTCGATCGCTGTGCCGTGAATGCGCCTGAAGCCTTTCAGCTCGGGGCGATGCTGCGCCCATGTCGTCGAGATCTGTCCGGCGGCTGCCAGTGCGAACAGGGGGAGGGCCCATCTTCTCATGCGCTTCAAGATCTCCGGTGGCGCGTGAGCTGCCGGCCGCCTGCAGCCTAGGCTCCAAACGCCAGGACCGCGTCGGCCGCGAACAGGTGCGTGGCCGCCCGCTAGATCGATCCCGTGACGAATCCAAAGAGGACCCCAAGGACGGAGCATGCCGCCAGCACCCCGATCATGCCGACCTTGAAGCGAAACACCGCCAACAGCGCGCCAATTGTCAGAATCAGAGACGGGATGTTGACGGAGCTGAGCACAGGCACGTCGAGTGTCACGCCAAGCCCATGAACCTCGCGCAGCTCTGAAAACAGCACGTGGAGCGCAAACCAGATCGCGAGATTGAGAATGACGCCCACGACAGCCGCGGTGATCGCCGACAAGGCGGCGGACAGGGCTTTGTTGCTGCGCATCGTCTCCATGAAGGGCGCGCCGAGGAAGATCCAGAGAAAGCAGGGGACGAAGGTCACCCAGGTGGTGAGCAGGCCCCCGAGCGTGCCGGCAAGGAGGGGATGAAGCGAACCCGGTGCCCGATAGGCCCCCATGAAGCCCACAAACTGGGTGACCATGATCAGCGGACCGGGTGTCGTCTCGGCCATGCCGAGCCCGTCCAACATTTCGCCTGGCTTCAGCCAGCCAAAGTGCTCGACTGCCTGCTGCGCGACATAGGCGAGCACTGCGTAGGCGCCGCCGAATGTCACCATCGCCATCTTGGAAAAGAAGACCGCAATGTCAGCGAAGACATTGCCTGGCCCCAATAGGGCCAGCAGTCCGAGAACCGGCAGAATCCACAGAAGCAGACCAACCCCGGCGACCTTCAGCGACCAGCTGAGTGGCGGGCGAGCGTGAGCCGGAACCTCGTCGCCGAGCGCCGTATCGGCATCCGCGACCTGCGTGCCGCCGAGCTTGCCGTGCCMGTTGCCCGTCAGGAACGCTATGAAGCCTGCGCGTCCGCCGATATAGCCAATCAGCCCTGCGGCCAGAATGACCAGTGGAAACGGCGCTTGAAAGAAGAAGAGCGCGACAAAGGCCGCGGCGGCGAGCCCGATCAGGACGTTGTTCTTGAGCGCGCGTCGCCCGATCCGGGAGACCGCCTCGAGCACGATGGCGAGGACCGCCGCCTTCAGGCCGAAGAAAAGCGCCTGGACCGCTCCGACATTGCCGAAGATCGCGTAGATCCAGCTCAGCGCCATGATGGCGATCGCACCCGGCAACACGAACAGGATTCCGGCGACCAGCCCGCCCTTGGTCTTGTGCAGGAGCCAGCCGATATAGATCGCCAATTGCTGCGCCTCGGGGCCGGGCAGCAGCGTGCAATAGTTGAGCGCATGCAGGAACCGGGTCTCGCCGATCCAGCGCTTCTCCTCGACAAGGATCCGGTGCATCACCGCGATCTGCCCGGCCGGGCCGCCAAAACTCAAGGCGGCCACACGCACCCAGACCCGCACCGCTTCCCCGAAGGAAATGCCATGATCCGGCCTGTCGCTCTTCGAGGCCGGCGTCGCGACATAGCTGTCCAGATTGGCCATGGCCCGGTCCTTCCGATCATCCGCGTTTGGAGCGGAAATACTGGTAGAGGTTGTCGAAGACGGCAGCGCCCTGCGCGATCCGCTCCTCATCGCCCGCGTTCGCCATGGCGACGCCGGCGATCAGGCTGGATATGCCTGTCGTTTCCTCGCGGCCGAACTTGCTGTCCTTGAGATCGATATCGTGGACGATCTCGGCGATGGCCTGCAGTGCCGGATCGGCTATGCCGGCACGGGTCAGCAGCACTTCGAAGCTGCAGCGATCGCCCTCATGAGTGATCTCGCCTTCGAACATGTCAAAGCGCAGCTCGCCCGGTTTTGGGACATAGCCCTTGCCCGCCACGAAGCGGATGACGGCATCGGGGTCGATGAAGCGACGGATCAGCCAACTGCAGGCGATGCGATCGACATACACGTCGCGGCGCGTCACCCAGGTTCGCCCCTTGAGCTCGGCAATGGGGTCTGCCCCCTTTGGTGGGTGCTTGCTCATGACCTTCTCCTCCGTGACCCGGGCTTCGAGCTCGGCGAGCAATCCTTCGACGGCAAGGCGGCCGGTGGCACCGAAGAAGTCGATCGATACGAGTTCGGCGAGGCGCTTGCGCATGCGACCGAGCTGCGTGCGAGCGTCCGCGCGCTTCTCCGCACTCGCTTCGGCGTCGAGGCCAGCGCTGAGATCGCGGGCGTCCTTGGCGATGTCCGCGTAGTCGCTGTCACGCGCAGCATCGAACAAGGCTCTGACCTGTGCGTCCGACAGGCCATCGATGAGGCGCGCCTCGCACACCATCGCTTCGCCGCCGCCGTCGATGATCTCCTTCAAGAGCCACTCGAAATCCTCCTGCGTCTCGGCATTGGCCGGCAGCGCATAGACTGTGCTCTTGACCGCGACCGCACCGATACCTTGCAGCCGCCGCCAGATTTTCACCCGAAAATAGGCTGGCTTGGTCGGCAGTTGATGGATCAGAAGCAGCCAGCGCTGCTCTGTCCCGGTTTCATCGTCGCTCATGAATTCACCGTCAGCGCAGCTCCTGGGCTCTGCCGGACGCTCGGGTTGGAGCTGATCGATAATCGCGCAGCAACGAGGCGGGCAATTTCAGCCGGTGCCTGGTCCGGGATGGCGAAGACGGAGCTCACATTGATCTCGCAGAGCACATAGCTGTCTTCTCCCGACGCCGTGCGCGGTCCATAGAGGAAGTCGGCATCCCAGATGATCGGCAAGGAACCGGGCTCGATACCGAGCACCGCCATCATCTGCGGCGTCCAGTCAGCCTCCATCCTGATCCTCAGGGTCTGAAACGGCTCTGCCGAGGCGGGATGCATGATCCGGGGACCTGGCTGTGCCGCTTCTGAGTCCGGTCCTTCGGGCGGGGGTGGGATCAGCGCCTTGATGAACTGGTGGCCGAAGCCCACGACCTTGTCGCCACCCATGTAGCAACGGATCATGCCGTCCGGCAGCCGGGGTTGGAACGGCTGATCCACGATGCAGCCACCGGGCGCGAAATACGCCTCGCAACGCGCCATGAAGTCCTCCAACGGGAGCTCTTCCGGCACGCTGCCGCGTCGCGCATGCAACACCCGAACCGCCGCCGCTGCACCGGGAAGCGGATCGATCCGTTCGACCTTCCACACACCCTGGCCCCCGTTGCCGCGATTCTGCTTCAGCACCCGCGGACCGGCCGTTCGCAGCTGCTCAGGGAATGCCTCGCGAAACGCCGCGTAGGATCCGTAGAGATGGGTGTCGGTGCCCCATCCGAGATGCTTCGTGCGATGCAGGACCTGCTTCACACCCATTTTGAGAATGACGTCGGGATGCGCACTCACCCAGGGGCCGCGTGTTGCGACGTCGCGCAGTATCGGGTCGAGCACTGCGCGTGTCCTCCCGTCATGGATCGGATCGACCCAAACGAGCACGCCGTCCACCCTCAGGAGTTGATCGCGGACCTCGTCCGCGAATTCCTCATCGAAGACCGCCGGTTCCGCGTGAATGCCAATCGCGGCGAGTTCCTCGAACACGCGATGAAAGCGGTTGTTCTGGGATGTCGCCGCGCGTCGCCCCTCGCGGTCACCGCGCCAGACCACTGCCACTCCAGGCATCGCCATTTTCCCTCTCGTTTCCTCCGGGGCACACGTCCTCTGGGGACGCTTCAAGCTTGTCCGCGACCGCTCCGATGCCTTCTGCTGACGCCGGGTTTCCTCGGGAAACGGCCGCCGGCAGATGAATCAGGCCAACCAGCAATGCTCTGCCCCAGACTCCCCATCATTCATGAGCGTACCGTATCATCGGAATTATTAAATGCAACAGTTGTATCAATTTTCATTCAAGCGTAGCCTTCGGCCTCTCACGGACGCGCCGTGCTGCCGAACGAGGACGCCATGCCGCATCACATCATGCCGCTGCCATTCAAACCGCCCCGGCTCGAAGGCCTGTCGGAGCGCCTGCTCGCGAGCCACTATGAGAACAACTACGGCGGCGCGGTTCGCCGCCTGAATGCGATCGAGAGCCGGCTTGATGCGCTCGATTGGGGCGCAGCGCCGGTCTTCGACATCAATGGGTTGAAGCGGGAGGAGTTGGTCGCCGCCAACTCGGCGATCCTGCACGAGATCTATTTCGACGGACTCGGAGGTTCGGGCGATGCCGGCGGCGGTCTTGCCGCTGCGCTGGAACGCGACTTCGGAAGCGTCAGCGCGTGGCGGGCCCAGTTCACGGCCTGCGCCAAGGCACAGGCCGGCGGCTCGGGCTGGACTCTGCTCACCTGGTCGGAACGCCATGATCGGCTGACGATCCAATGGGCGGCTGACCACACGAACTGTCTTGCCGGCGGCGTGCCCATCCTGGCGCTCGACATGTACGAGCACGCCTATCACCTCGATTTCGGCGCGAGGGCCGGCGCCTATGTCGACGCATTCATGAAGAACATCCATTGGGAGCGGGTTGCTGCCCGTCATGGGCGCATCGTCGCCCAACAGGCGGGCTGGGCGAGGCCGGTCTCAACCAAAGCTCATGCCGTCGCTCCGGAAGATCTGCGGGGCCGCATCGCCCGCGGCGACGATCTTGTCGTGCTCGACGTCTGCCTCGCCGAGGATCTGGCGAAGCGCAGCGACATGGTGCCGGGCGCTCTGATCCGGGCACCAGAGGCGATTGCCGACTGGGCCGAGGAGCTGCCGAAGGACAAGCCGGTGGTCGTCTATTGCGTCTACGGGTTCCAGGTCAGTGGCGACGCCGTCGCCGAACTGCGACGGCGCGGCATCGACGCCAGCACTCTCTCCGGTGGCATCGCCGCATGGCACGCCATTGGCGCGCCCACCGTTGCTCTCACGCTGAACCAGAAGGAGATGAGGTCATGAAATGGGTCACTCGCGAACGCCCGGTTATCGACCGGATTGCCTGCCCCTGGCTGATCGCCCGCTTCATCGACAAGGAGCCAGAATTCTTGTTCGTGGCTCCCGATCAAGTGAAGAGCGTGGCCGCCCAGACGGGCGCAACGCCCTATGATGTGCCGGGTGTGGAATACACGCATGTCGGCGACGGGTGCAGCTTCGACACCTTCGTCTCTAAGCACGGCCTCGATCGCGATCCGGCCATCGTGACGATAGCCGCGATCGTGCGCGGCGCGGATACCGATCGGCACCATCTCACTCCTCAATCCGCGGGGGTGCTGGCGATCTCCATGGGATTACGGGACGTGACGCCCGACGACCACGAAGTGCTCAAGCACGGCTTCGTCATCTATGACGCGCTCTATGCCTGGGCTTCGCGTCGGAAGGCGGAAACGCATAGTTGGCCGCCGGCGATGAAGCCGACGGCAGCATAGCGCGCGCAAGGGGGGTATTGGGAAGGAGCCCTCCCATGAGGTCCTATCGCAGTCTGGTACTCGCCATTCCGCTCGCGATGGCATCGGCTCAAGGCTCGGCGGAAACGATCACTTTCGGATCCCTGCCGCCGGGACCCTTGCCTGCGCAGTTCACATCGGCCCGGACGGGGGGAGGAGCGACCGGCACTTGGGCGGTCGTGATGGATGCTTCCGCCGAGGGCGACCGAGCTCTGGCGCAACTCAGCCAGGACAAGACGGACTATCGTTTCCCACTCGCCATCTACATGCCCGTTGTCCTTGGGGATGTCGAAGTCGCGATCCGTTTCCGGGCTGTATCCGGTGCGGTCGATCGGGCGGCCGGCATCGCAGTCCGGCTCCGCGATGCCGATAACTACTATGTCGCCCGTGCGAACGCCCTGGAGCACAATGTGCGCTTCTACCGGGTCTTGAATGGCCGGCGCGAGGAGTTGCGCGGTGCAATGGTCAAGGTCTCGTCTTCGAACTGGCACACCCTGACCCTGCATGCCGAGGGCAACCGCTTCCAGGTTTCGTTCGATGGAAAGCAACTGATCGACGTTCGCGACGGTTCGATCAGTGCGCCGGGGCGCGTTGCGCTTTGGACAAAGGCCGACAGCGTGACGCATTTCGATTGGCTCGAGATCAAGCCCATCTTGCCTGGAGCCAAGCCATGAGCGTCGTGGCTCCCCGACTGTCGGCGACGGCATAGGTCATGGCAATGCGGGGTCCGCAGGCGCCGCCAGGCATAGCGGCAGGGCTGCCGGACCCTGGCTCCATAACCATGCTGGTTTAGAGATAGTCTAAATAAATCAAAGACTAAGCCACTTGCGAGCTGCGTCGCTCCGTGGAAGAAGCGCCGGTGCTGGTTGTCCGATGCGCCGGGGTGAGTTGAGTCCATGACGGAAAATCCGTTMCACGAGGCGACGCTGGTCGCGCGCCGCTACCTGACGCCTGGCATGATCAGGCTGACCTTTTCCGGCGGCGGCCTGACGCGCTTTCGCTCGACCGGGATCCCGGACGAATATATCCGCCTGTTCTTTCCCGATCCCGGCACCGGCGAACTCGTCCTGCCGACGATCGATGCCGAGGGGCGCTGGGTCTTCCCGGAAGAGCGCCAGCGCGTCCGCTATTCCACCTATACGGTCCGGAGCTTCGATAGCGCGCGCTGCGAACTCGAGATCGACCTCGTGGTTCATGATGGCGGCAAGGCCAGCGACTGGGCTCGCGATGCCGAGATCGGCGAGCGGATCGTGATCAACAATCCGCGCGGGCTCTATGCCCGGCCGGACGCGCTGGACCGGCAGATCCTGATCTCGGATGCCACCGGCCTGCCGGCGGTCGCKCGGATTCTCGAACAGACGCCGGAGCATGTCGCGAGCCGGGTCTTCATCGAGGTGGCGGATGAAACCCACGAGCAGCCCTTGCCGGACCATCCCCTGGCGACAACGACCTGGTTCCATTGTCCCCATGGTGACACGGATCGCAGCCGCCTCACCGACCTGCTGGCCTCGGAGCCGCTCGACGACGGACGGACCTATCTCTGGGCTGCGGCCGAGAAAACCGTCGTCAGGACATTGCGCGCCCAGTCCGAGGAGCTGAAACAATCGGGCGCCGAGCGCCAGAAGATGGTGGCCTATTGGGCGCGCTGAGCAGCGGCCAGAGCAGTGGATTGCGGTTTTCGGGAGGGCCGATGATCCAGCATTGAAGCGGGCCTTGCGGTGCCGGGACGATCGAGCGCTCGCGATGATCTCGTGAGCGGTGGGCGGACGCCAGCCCTGTCGGATGAGTATCGGGTCGTTTGGGAGGTGACGCCGGCCCGATGACGCGCTCGACCGGCCAATCTCTTTGCCGCGAGGAGTCCGTTTACGAGGAACCTCCAGCTCTCCCGGCGGTTCTCCGGCGAGAAGCAACAGGAGGTCGTCATGCGTGATGGACGCGGAAACAAGCTGTCGCCGGAAGAACAACAGAAAGTGAAGTCGATCCAGGGCGCGCCGGACAAGGAGTCCCTGAACAAGGTCTCGATCAATCCAGAGGTCAGGGATACGGGGTCTGCCGACAAACCGGATCCGAAGCCGGGCGAGAAGACTGCCATTGGCGGCGCCGAATAGATGCGCTCCTTCTTCTGTGTCGCATGCCACTCCGATGCGACGCGCGAGGAAGCCGCAACGCTTCGGCCGCGGCCGTAGCGCTGCTGAATGACGGCCGCAGTCGCCTGGGAGTAGAGATAGGGGGTGCCCGGCGCCTCCTATGCCCGCCGCGGCGCTTTCGATCGGATAGCGCAACGGGAGTGGCGGCCGTGAAGAGACAGATCATCCGTGTCGAGCCCCTCGCGAGCTATCTTGAAAGGTACAAGGCGCCGACATCGACGGTMACCAGGCACGGCGATACGATCTATGTATCCGGCGCGCCGCCATTCGATCCGGAGACAGGCGAGATCTATACGGGCGGGATCGAGCGCCAGACGGAGCTTGTCCTGGAGCAGATGAAGCTCTGCGTCGAGACGGCGGGCTCCTCCCTCGACGACGTCCTGAAGGTCAATGTCTACGTCACCTCGGTCGAGATGTTCCCGGCGGTCAACGAGGTCTATCGCCGCTTCTTCCCCAAGGATCCGCCAGCCCGCATCTTCATCAACGTCCCGGCCTGGAATGGCGGCTTCGATATCGAGATGGATTGCATCGCCGCCGTGTGATGCGAGGAGCGCGGTCCCAGGAGCGGGGTCCCAGGAGAAGCCGATGTTCTCTGTGATCTTCGAAGTGCATCCTACGCCGGAGCAATGGGATGCCTATCTCGGCGTGGCCAGATCGCTGCGGCCCGAACTGGAGGCGGTGGACGGGTTCGTCGACAATATCCGCTATCGCAGCATGACCCGCGAGGGCTGGCTGCTCTCGCTCTCGGGCTGGCGTGACGAGAAGGCAGTGGTGCGCTGGCGCACGACGATGCGCCACCACTTCGCGCAGGAGAAGGGTCGGTCCGGCATCTTCCTCGACTACCACCTGCGTGTCGGCGAGATCACGCGGGACACGCAGATCCCGGAAGGCCAGACGCTTMGGCAGCAGCGCCTCGACGAGACGCAAGTCGGCGAGGGGACGACCGTTACGCTGGTGACGGGCCCCAGGCCGGGGAATTGCGGCGAGGGGGCCGGCGCGGCCGAGTGCGCGGCGTCTCTCGGCCTGCTCCCGCAAGCCGATGGCCTGCTGTCATGGGATGTGTTCGACGCGGTGCTGACGCCGGGAGACCTGATCCTGCTGCTGTCCTGGCGCGACGAGATGGCGGCGAAGCGCTTTGAGGACAAGGCCTCGCTCGGAGCACAGAGGCTGCGCCATGTGCGTGTCGTGCGCGACTACGGCATGTTCGACCGGCGCGAGGCCCCGCAATACTATCCCGAGGTCGATGCTCGGCAGCGTGGCGGATAGGACGCCGCGCCATGTCGCGACTTCGGCTGCTCGCAGCCGCGGCCCGGCAGGCTGCGTCTCCGGCGGATGGCGCCTCGGCGCCCCGGGGTCAGAGCAGCCCCTTCAGGCGGCAGAGGCCAAGGGCTGCGATGCTCATCGCGTCCTTGATCCGGCCATCTCCCACCATGGCGATGACGGCTTCAAGGGCAAAGGCCTGGCTGATCAGCCCCTGCTCCTCGGGATCGAGCTTCGTTTCCGTCGCCTGCAGATCGCGCGCGATGAAGATATGGCAGCCTTGCGTCGAATAGCCGTAACACTCGAAGAGATGCCCGACATAGTGCATCTCCCTGGCCAGGAGGCCGGTCTCCTCCTCGAGTTCGCCGCGCGCCAGATCGAGAGGATCGGCCGTGGCGACGCCCTCCCAGGAGCCTTGCGGGAACTCCCAGAACCGGCCCTTCACCGGGTATCGGTACTGTTCGACAAGGCAGAGCGAGCCATCGGCATTGACGGGGATGACCAGTGCGAAGTCGCTCTTCTCGACGACGCCATAGATGCCCGTGGAGCCGTCGCTGCGTTGGATCTGGTCTTCCCTGACGGTCATCCACCGGTTCTGGTAGACGACGCGGGTTGAAAGCGCCGTGATCTCGCAAACCGGGCTCTCCATTTCGATCTCCTCCGACATACCCGCCACTGCCTCATCCCCACGCGCCAGCCTCAGCGACGCCATCTCCCTATATCCCTGCCGCGACAGCCAGTCGCGAAATCGCCTGATCAGGCACGCCCCGCCTCCTGGCTGGGTTCAAGATGGGGTTGCATCGCCAGGCGCCTCTTGTTGCGGCCTCGCAGTTCCGGTCTTCATCAGGCTTTCCGCATAGGAGCGGATATCCGGTGGCCAGGCCCGGTTCTGCTCGGCAAAGCGCGCGTGATCCCCCGGCGAACAGGGCGCGCGTCGCCTCCTCGAAACCCGGAAGGTCGCCGGCCATTGCCGCGATGAAGCTGTAGGTCGCCGTCTGCGCGGCGCGGGCTTCGCTTCGGCCGCCATCGCCGCGTCTCGCGTCGTCCACAAGCCTGCGCAAGGCCTGCGACGCGCCGCCGGGCTGCATCGCCAGCCAGTCCCAGTGCCGGGGGCAGTAATGTCACCTCCCGGGCGACGACGCCGAGTTTCGGCCGGCCGCGGCCCCGCGCCGGCGTCCCGTCGCTCGCCTCGGACCGGGGGACCGCTCGCGCGGCGCGATCCGCCGCCTCGGCGCGCTCAGCCAGGCGCGCCACGATCTCCGCGGTTTCGCCGCGCAGATTGAGGTCGACCACGGCGCCGGTCGCATCGTCGAAGGTGAGAAAGGCCGAAGCGGGATCGGCTTCCATCGCCGCCTTCACGGCCAGCGCGACATCGATCAGCGGGCCAGCGGCGATGCGGCTCGTTCCCTGGAAGGCGGTGCAGGACTTGGACAGAAAATCACTGATGACGGGCTCTCTGATGATGAGTTTATATTACCCGGATAAATATCTTGATGAAAATATAATCCGGATATAAATTGTGCCGATGGCCAGGCGATAGCCGGAGAGCTGGCGCAACGGGGAGAGTGGGTCGTGAAATCTGAGGAGCGGAAAGCAGCCGTCGCGGCCTATAAGCTGCGCAAGGCGGTTCCCGGCATCTATGTCGTGGCCTGCGCGACAACCGGCCAGCAATGGGCGGGCAGCGCGCCAGATCTCGCCACGATCTGGAACCGCCTGTCGTTCACGCTTCGCCAGGGAGCCAACACGCATCGCTCCCTCCAGGCGGCATGGCGGGAGCACGGCGCCGACAGCTTCACCTTCGAGATCGTAGAGCGGGTGGATATCGAGAAACTTGTCTCCGGCCTGGATCGTGTTCTGAAGGATCGGCTGGGCCACTGGTCCGAGACGCTTCAGGCCGAGCCAATCTGAAAGCGATCCGCGCTGCGCCCCGGACGATCGGTTCGGCGTCTGGGGCCTCAGCTCGCGAGCTTGGCCAGCGGAATTCGCAGGGAAAGGGAAAGCCCATCGTCTTTCCACTCTCGCGAAATCACCCCGCTCATGCCCCTCAGCAGTGCCTTTTCAAGCGTTGCTCCGAAGCCCTCGTGCAACCCGGATCTGGCCTGGGGAGAGGCTCCGCACTCGTCCCATTTCACATGGAGAAGGCCGTCGGTGGCGCTGATATCGATGGTCAATCGCCCCCCAGGGGTGGACAGGGCGCCATATTTCGCGGCGTTCGTCGTCAACTCGTGCAGCAATAGGGCCAGCGACGACAATACATTACCGGAGAGCTCCACGTCGGCACCGGTCACCGTGATGCGCGAGTCCTGACTGTGCTCGTGAGGCGCCAGGATCGCCCGCGTCAGGGCGAGAACCGTCGTCCCGGCTTCGCAGACGCCATTCTGGCTCAGGTCGGGCAGGGTGAGGTCGTGGGCACGACCGAGCGCCTGCAGTCGCGATGTCAGATCGGCGGCGAGTTCCTGGACGTTCCTGGACGATCTCGCACTGAGGGAGATCAGTCCTGCCGTCAGGCTGAAGAGATTCTTGATGCGGTGATTGACCTCGCGCAGAAGCACGTCCTGCTGCGCCCGCGCATGCTCATGCAGGCTGATATCCTGCGTCAGGGTGAGCAGGAACGCGTCCTTGCGATGCCCGGCCTCTTCTAGGGCCTTGGCCTGCGCCGCCAGTTCGTCTCGCTGTACCGCGATCTGTTGCCGCTGCCGGTACAGTTCGAAGAAGACCTCGGCCTTGCTGCGCAGGATGTCGGGCTCGATCGGTTTTTGGATGAAATCGACCGCGCCGGCCTCGTAGCCGCGAAAGCGGCGGCGACCATCGGCGGTGCCGGCGGTGACGAAGATGATCGGGATGCGTCGGGTTCGCTCGTTGCCGCGCATCAGTTCGGCCAGTTCGAAACCATTCAGGCCCGGCATCTGGACGTCCACGAGTGCCAACGCGACGTCGTTCTCGAGCAGCAGTTCAAGCGCCTCGTCGCCCGACCGCGCCTTCAGCAGCACGAGGCCTTCGCGCCGCAAAAGGCCTTCCAGGGAGACGAGGTTGTCCTCGAGGTCGTCGACCAGCAGGAATGAGACAGGACCCATGATCGAACTCAAATCTCCTGTAAATGCGCCGCGATGGCGTCGAGTGTCATGATGTGTGCGCTGGGGCAGGCTGCGATGGCCGCTTCGGGCATCGCAGCTGCAAAGGCGCCGGTCGGGTTTTGAACGAGCGCGGTGCCGCCCGCTTTGACAATGGCCTGCATCCCGTTCGCACCATCCTGATTGGCGCCAGTCAGTACGATGGCGATCAGGGCAGGGCCGTAGGCATCGGCCGCGCTTTCGAACAGGACATCGATCGAGGGGCGCGAAAACAGCACGGGTTCGTCGCTGGACAGCGACAGGCACCGATCCATCTCGACCAGGAGATGGTAGTCGGGCGGGGCGAAATAGATCGTGCCGGCCGCGATCGGTTCCTTGTCTTCGGCCTCGCGAACAGGAATCCGGCACTTGGCGTCGAACAGCTCGGCCAGCATGCTGCGCCGGTTCGGCGGCACATGGACGACCACGATCACCGGCAATCGAAATCCGGCAGGCAGTGCGGGAAGGATCACGGACAGCGCCTCCAGCGCCCCTGCGGAGGCGCCGATCACCACGGCCTCGGCTCGGTCCGCGCTCATTCGCCGCGCCTCTGATAGATCTTGTCCTCGCGTACGAAATCCGTGAAGGCCCCCGCATGCTCGGAGAAGCGCAGGCTCTCCTTGGCGCCGAGCCCGAGGAAGCCCTTTCGTGCGAGCGAGTCCTTGAACAGGCCCAGCGCCCGGTCCTGGAAGGTGCGATCGAAATAGATCAGGACGTTACGGCACGAGATCAGCTGCATCTCGGCGAAGACCGCGTCCGTCACCAGGCTATGGTCGGAAAACACGACATTGCGGCGCAGACTCTTGTCGAACGAAACCCTGCCATAGGCGGCATGATAATAGTCGGACAGGGATGATTTTCCCCCGGACTGGCGATGATTTTCAGTGAACAGCGGCACCCGCTCCATGGCGAAGACGCCAGCCTCGGCCGAACGGAGCGCCTCCTGGTTGATGTCGGTGGCATAGAACAGCGTGCGGTCCTCCAGGCCTTCTTCCCGGAACAGGATGACCAGGGAATAGAGCTCCTCGCCGCCGCTGCAGCCGGCGATCCAGACCTTGAGCGAGGGATAGGTCCGCAGATGCGGCACGACCTTTTCCCGGATCGCGCGAAAATAGGTCGGATCGCGGAACATCTCGCTGACCTGAACCGTCAGGTATCCGAGAAGCCGCGGCAGAACGGCCGCGTCATGCAGCAGGCTCTCCTGCAACGCCGAAAAACTGGCGAAGCCGAGCTGGTCCCGCGCCTGCTTGAGGCGGCGCTTGATCGAAGCCATCGCGTAATTGCGGAAATCATAATGATACCGCKAGTATAGCGCCTCGAGGAGAAGTCGTATCTCAATCGCTTCGATCGCCTCGGATGCGAGCGCCTCCTTCATCGCGGCATCCAGACCCGCACGAGCGACAGGAGCTTTTCGACATCCAGGGGCTTGGCCATGTAGTCATTGGCCCCTGCCTCGATGCAGCGCTGCTGATCGTCGGGCATGGCCTTTGCCGTCAGCGCGATGACCGGCAGCTTGACCAGGTCCGGGTTCCTGCGGATCTCGCGCGTGGCGGTGAGCCCGTCCATGACCGGCATCATCACGTCCATGAGGACGAGCTCGATCCTGGGGCCGGATTGCTTCTCGGATCGTTCGAGCGCCTCCAGGGCCTCGCGGCCGTTGCGGGCGATCTCGACGATCGCCCCCCGGGGTTCGAGGATGTTGGTCAGCGCATAGACGTTGCGCACGTCGTCCTCGACGACAAGGATGCGCCGCCCCTCGAGCAGGGCATCCCTGCTTCGCGCCTTGCGGATCATCTTCTGCTGCTCGGCCGGCAGTTGGGAGACCACCTGGTGAAGGAAGAGGCTGACCTCGTCGAGCAGGCGCTCGGGCGATTTCGCACCCTTGATGATGATCGATTTCGAGT
Source organism: Allobosea sp. 05T439 (assembly GCF_056396005.1). Classification (NCBI taxonomy): domain Bacteria; kingdom Pseudomonadati; phylum Pseudomonadota; class Alphaproteobacteria; order Hyphomicrobiales; family Alloboseaceae; genus Allobosea; species Allobosea sp. 05T439. The sequence continues at coordinate 57,779 of NZ_JBFTKP010000014.1, forward strand.
AGCGGCGGAGCCGCTGCTCGTCATCCGCCGAGAGGTCCCGGCCGGTATAGACGATGACCGGTGGAAAGGCGTAGGCGCTCTCCTGGCTCAGCGTCTCCAGCAGCGAATAGCCGGACGCATCGGGCAGCGACAGGTCKAGCACCATGCAATCGAATGTCTCTTCCTTGAGGAGCTTGAGGCATTCGGCTGCGGTCCCTGCGGTCACGGTCTCGACATCATGGGAGGTCAGCAGCTTTGCGACCGCCTCGCGTTGCACCAGGTCGTCCTCGACGATGAGGACGCGATGCACCCGCGGGGACAGCTTGTTCTCTAGCTTCTCGAAAACCTCGACCAGCTGCTCGCGCTTGACCGGCTTGAGCACATATCCGACCGCGCCCAGCGCGAGCGCGGTTTCGGCGTGATCTCCAGCCGAGACGATGTGAATCGGAATATGGCGGGTCTGGACGTCGCTCTTGAGCCGGTCCAGCACGGAAAGGCCGGACTGGTCGGGCAGGCCGACATCGAGGATGATTGCGCTCGGCATGAACTCCCGGGCCAGCCCCAGGGCCTCCGCGGCGGTTCCCGCGACCAGCGAACGGAATCCCATTTCGCGCGTGAGATCGCGCAGGATGGCGGCGAAGGAATCGTCGTCCTCGATCACGAGCAGGACGCGCTTGGCATCGGATGGCGCGTCGCGGTCGTCCTCCACCTTGTGCCTGCGTGGCTGCACCGCGGCCCGGGGCGCCTCCGCATTCACGAGCGTGGGCACGGCGCGAATGGTTTCGCGCGCCACCCGGGGGCCGACCTTCGCCGGGTCATAGATTTCGGGAATGGTGATGGTGAAGGTGCTTCCCTGTCTTTCGCGGCTCTTGAGCGTKATCGAGCCGCCGAGCAGGTGGGCGAGCTGTCGCGAGATCGAAAGGCCGAGGCCGGTGCCCCCATATTTGCGGCTGATGGTGCCATCGGCCTGATGAAACGCTTCGAAGACGCTGCGCTGCTGCTCCTCGGCGATGCCGATGCCGGTGTCCGATACGGAGAGGGCGATCTGCCCTTCGCCGGCCCGCTGGATCGAGACGCGGACCTGTCCGCGTTCCGTGAACTTGAAGGCGTTGGACAGGAGATTTTTCAGAACCTGTTCCAGCCGTTGCGGATCGGTTTCGATGCTCGCGGGGCAGTCCGCCGCCACGTCGACCAGAAAATCCAGCGTCTTGCCCTGGGCGACGGGCTGAAACAGCTGCCGAAGATTGCCGGTCAACCGCTCCAGGGAAACGGTTTCGGGCCTGATCTCCACATGGCCGGCCTCGATCTTCGAAAGATCGAGGATGTCGTTGATCAGGTTCAGCAGGTCATTGCCGGAGGACTGGATCGTCTGGGCATATTTGACCTGCTCCTCGCTCAGGTTCTCGTCGGGATTATCCGCCAGGAGCTTGGCCAGGATCAGCGATGAATTGAGCGGCGTGCGCAGCTCGTGCGACATGTTGGCAAGAAAGTCCGACTTGTAGCGGCTCGCCTGCTCCACCTCCCGCGCCTTGACCTGCATGGCCGCATTGACCTGTTCCAGATCGTCGCGCTGCGTCTCCAGCTGCTGGGTCTGCTCCTCCAGCTGCGAATTGGTCTGTTCGAGCTCGGCCTGCTGCTGCTCAAGCCGCATCTGCGACTCCTTGAGCGCCCGGCCTTGCTCCTCCAGTTCCTCGTTCGAGACGCGCAATTCCTCGCTCTGGGTCTGCAATTCCTCCGATTGGCGCTGCGTCTCCTCGAGCAGGTCCTGGAGCTCGCCGCGATACTTGGCCGAACGGACTGCGATCGCCACCGCGTTGGAGGCGAACTGCAGCAGCTTCATGACTCCGTCGTCGACCGGGCGCAGGAACCCAAGCTCGATCACGGCATTGACGGTTCCGTCGACGGTGGCGGGCAGGATGACGAGATGTTTCGGCTTGTCCTGTCCCAGGGCGGAGCCGAAGGCGAGGTAGCCGTCGGGAACCTCGCCGATCAGCATGGGCCGCTTCTCGCTCGCCGCCTGGCCCAGCAAGCCTTCCCTCAGCTTGAACTGCGTGACAATCGGGGCGTCCTCGGGAATGCCATAGGTCGCTGCGCGCCGGAAAACCGTGCGATCGACGACGAAGAGCGCTCCTGCGACTGCGCCGAGATACTGCGCCAGAAATGCGAGAATGCTGTTTCCGAGCTGCTCGGCCTGCGGATCGCCCATCATGGCGGCGGCCAGGCCGACCTGGCCTGATTGAAGCCACTCCTCCTGCCTGCGGGCGAGCGTTGCCCTGCGGACCAGAAAGCCGATGGTCAGCGTCAGGAGTAACCCGAGCAGCCCTGAAAGGAGGCCGCTCACCAGCGCGGTCTTCTGGGCGTCGGCCATTTCAACGAGGCGCTTCGCGCGCGTTTCTCCCTCTTCCTGGGAGATCGCGGCAATCTGCGAGCGGATGGCGTCCATGGCCAGTTTTCCGCGGTCCGAGCTGACGACGGCCATCGCGGCGTCGATCCCTTGGACTCGCCGCAGCTCGATCGTTTCCTTGAGTTCTGCGAGTTTGCTGCCGACCTGTCGTCTCAGCGCAGCGATCCGCGGGCCCTGTGACGGATTTTCGCGGGTTCGCTCCGAGATCTCGTCGAGCTGGGCTGGAATCGCCGATACGGCGGCATTGTAGGGGGCGAGATAGCGTTCATCGCCTGTCAGGAGGAAGCCGCGCTGGCCTGTTTCGGCGTCTTGCGCCTGGGACATCAATCGCTCGAGCGCGACGATGACCTGATGGGTCTGAATGACCCGTTCGCTCCCGTTGCGCAGGGCCTGCAGATTGAGAAAGGCTACGATTCCGCTGATCAGGAAAAATGCGATCGCGCCGGCAAGGCCGAGCGCGACGACAGGCTCGAGGCCCAAAGTTCGCCTGGAGGCCCCGGGCAGGTGGCTTCGTTTCATTTATGCTCTCATCAGCCAGCAAGACCTGGCTGACCGCCATAGCGGAGCCGCCCGGTTGTCTCCATCCCGACACGATTTCGGTGGCCGCGACATATGCGGTCGCTGCCTGTGCGCGTTGTCGTCTTCCATCTCCATGCGGTTGGCTATCCCGCCCCCTGGAAAGTTGGCCTCAAAACTGGATTGCGGTTTTCGGTGCAAAGCCGGCCCTAACCCAGACGTCGCATCATCCGACCGGATACGAACCCGGTCCGGTGATCTACGCAGCAGCGCGCAACGCTGCCTMGATCTGGCTTGGCCGGAATGGCTTAGCGATGAAGCGCGCGCGCTCGGGCAATGCGCCTCGACCCGGCATCACTTGTCCGGACACCACGATGATCTCGACCGGCGGCCAGCGGTCCCTGACCGCATGTGCAAGCCGGACGCCATTCATCGAGCCGGGCATCTCGATATCGGTGATCATGATCTCGATCGCCGGATTGGCTTCGATCTGGCTGATGGCCTCGTCGGCATTTGCGGCCTCGATCGCTTCGAAGCCGGCATCCTCGACGGTATCGACGGTATCCATACGAATGAAAGTGTCATCTTCGACGACGAGAACGCATTTTCTCACGACTGGGCTCCGGCTGTTCCCAGCCACAACGCATCGGGCGCGGCTTTGTTCGCCGCGCCTTGCGATTTTTGTTCAGCCTCTCTGCGTGACTTTGAGATCGTCTCGCGGGAGGGGCTCATGGATCGGCCCCGCCCCTTGCCGGAGCGGGCCTCGGTTCAGCGGAGTCTGGGGTGTCAGGCTTCGCGACTCCGCGGAGGGTCAGTCGATCACCTGAATGATGCGGCGCGTGCGCGGCTCGACCACGACGGCGCGCTCGTTCACCACGGTGTAGCGATAGCCCGGCGCGCCATATTCGGCCGGAACCTCGCGATAGACGATGCCCTCATCCGGCAGGATCGTTCCCACCACGACCGGGCGGCCATAGCTATAGGACGGCAGGCGCTGCTCGATCACATAGGTCCGGAAGCGCGGCGAGTCGTCGATCATCGTGCCGCCGGCAGGATCGCGCCTCAGCGGAACCTCGACCGTCCCGACGCCGAGCGCCGGATCGCGGGTCGTGCCGCCGGCCGGGTCGGGAATGACCGGCCCGCTGCTCTGGGCGAAAACGGAGGCGGGCAGTACGGCGAGCGCCGCAGCGAATGCAAGTGTCTTCATCATCTGTTGGTCTCCCTGACAGTGGGGGCTTGCTGAACCAACGAGGCTGCGGCGCTGAGGTTCCGGCAAAATCGGGCCGATCCTTGGGCTGCAGGTCGCGGCTGGGCCATGCCGGCCGCGGCCCGAGCGGCACTCATGGCGCAACATCCGCTGCATCTGCTCCACTCACATGGAATCGACGCCGGGTCCGAAGCGGACGGAGCGCCGTACGGCGCAGCCTGGCCTCAGAAGCCGACCCTGAGCTGCGCGGAACCACCGAGGCGGCTGCTGCCCGCGGAAAGTTCGCTGTCGAGGTTGAGGCCGAGCGTGATGCGCTCGCTGAGCCTGGCGTTGAGGCCGGCGGCGACGAGCGCGCTGTTGCGATCGGCTTGCGCGCCCGTCGCGCTGAAGGCCGCGCCCGGAAAACCCGCCAGGCTCGCGGTCAGGTCGGCATCGCGCTGAAAGGAATGCGCCCAGACCGCCCGGACATAGCCGGTGACGGGAACCCCATTGAGGATCGTGTCGGCGTCGAGCTGCAGGCCGAGTTCGCTGCGGCTCGTGACGTCGTTGCGCCTGGCCAAAGCCAGCGCGCCGGCAGTGGCGCCGGCCCAGTTGCTCTCGCGCACGGCCGGGCTTTGCGCCCGCGTCGCCTGGAGCGCGGCCAGCGGCGAGAGACCAAAGCCGTTCCAGTTCAGCAGAGTGGCGCTCGCCTGCAGGCGCCCGCTCCAGGCCGTCGTGTCGTAAGACGAGGACAGGCTGCTGCCGAGCGCCGGGATGCCGCGGCTGACCTCATTGTCGAGCCGGGCATAGCTCGCCGCCGCGCCGAGCCTGACCGGGCCGAGCTGGGTGACGCCATAGAGACCGGCCTGGAAGACATCGGCATCGATCTTCCCGAGCAGACCGGGCAGCGAGGCCCGCGCGCTGCCGGCAGAGACGGCGAAGCCTGCGACCGTGCCGGGCATCAGCCGGAGATCGACACCCGTCGCGAGATGGGCATCGTCGATCTTGCGGCGGCTCGAGCCCACCGCCGCGTTGCCATCGGTGCGACCATAGGAGCCGAAGGCCGAGCCCCAGACCGAATAGGTCGGCGCCTCGAGCCGTGAGGGTCCAGCAGGCTGGTCGGCGCCCTTGCGCACCGTGCCGGAGAAGGCGGCTGCGCCGGGGCCGGGTAGGACAGCGCCGAGCCGCCCTGCTGCCGAGGGATCGAGCATCGCCCGCAGGAACTGGTCGGCGGCAACCTCCGCCGTTGCCGCTGCGGCCGTATGGATCTCGCCGGACAGGCTGTTCACCGCGGCCGGGATCGCAACCGCCGGCTGGTTGTAGATCCCGAACAGCGAGGATGGGTCGCCACCAGCGGCCACCGCGCCATCGATGGCCGAGGCGATTGCAAGGGCATTGGCCGGACGACCGAGGGCAAGGCGCGGGCGTGCAGGTGTGGGCGCGACAGGGTCGATAGGGTTCACGATCGGAGCCAGCGGCTTCGGGGTGAGCGTCAGCAGCACATCGGTGCTGGTGTAGCTCACCCCCGTGGTGACGCCGTCGCCGAAGCTGCCGGTCGTGTCGACCGGACTGAAGCTGCCGGCTCGACCGCCCGTCGCCGAAAGGAGCGTGTAGGGGCTGTTGAGCCGATAGGCGCCGCCGAGCGGCACGATCCGCAGCGCGCCGGCCAGCGCGGCCGTGCCGGTGACGTTGACCCGATCGGCGACGCGCCCTGCACCTCGGCGATATAGGTCGAGCCGGGGTTCAGCGTCAGATTGCCGTTGACCGTCAGCGTGCCAGGCGAATTGCCCGGCGACAGCGTGCCGCCGTTGATCACCGTCGTCGGCAGCGTGCCGGAGCCGCCGAGGGTCGCGCCTGCTGCGACCGTCACCCCCGACGATGCCGTGATCGAGCCGTTGACGATCAGGGAACCTGAGGTGACCGAGGTCGCGCCCGTATAGGTATTGGCATCCGAAAGGGTCAGCGTTCCCGTTCCGGCCTTGATCAGACCACCGGTCCCCGAGATGACGCCGTCAAAGGTCGAACCGCCGTTGCCGGAGCCCGCGTTCAAGGTTCCTGCGCCCAGCGTCACCATCCCCGCGCCCGCAAGCGTGTCGATCGATTGGTTGAAGCCACCGAGATCGAGTGTCGCAGCCGACGCCACCGTGATCTGCGAGGACGCACCGAAAACGCCCGATGCGCCAGCCCGCAAAGTGCCGGCCTGGATTGACCAGGATTGGTTGCCGGATCCGGTGAGTGTCCAGATGCTCGTGCCGAGCTTTTCGAAAGCGGTAAAGCCGCGAAACTGCGCGCTCGCGCCGATCGAGGAGACGTCGAAGCCGCCATTGCCCGAGCCACCCAACGCGAACACATTGCCGGCGATGCCGCCGGCCACGACATTGCCCGTCACGGTCGCGCCAGCCTGCAGCTCGACCCGGTTATTGGGACCCGTCAGATGGATCGCATCGGCGCGCCTCGCTMCGTCGCCAGAGAGACCGCCCGCCACCGTCGCGCCGCTGCCGAGGATCAGGTCGAGACTGGAACCGACAATGCCGATGCCGCCGGCGCCGCTGCTCCCCGTACCGCCGGCTCCGCCATTGCCGCCAACGACCGACGCATTGATCTCGGCATGGCCGCCGGTCAGGAACTGCAGCCCCACCCCGCCTGCGCCGCCGTGCCCACCAATAGGACCGTTCAACCCGGTAGCCGTACCACCGACTCCACCCATGCCACCGGTCGCTGCGGCATTGAGGACGAAGCTTCCGCTGCTCAGGAACACCAGGCCGATGCCGCCGGAGCCACCATTGCCGCCATGGCCGTAAAAGTAGGTCCAATCATTGTGGCCCGATCCTCCTGCGCCGCCAGTACCGCCCGTCGTCGCGGCATTGATCGCGCCGGTCGCGGCGCCAAGCACTGCACCGAAGCCGCCGCCATCGTTCCCACCGTTGGGGGAATAGCCAGCACCACCAGCGCCGCCGTCGCCACCGGAAACCGCATTGCCGGGCAAGCTCGCCCCCGCATCGAGAAAACCGTGCGCACCGCCACCGCCGCCGCCGCCATTGGCCCCGTTGCGTCCCGCTTGTCCCGATGCTCCTGCGCCCACGCCGCCGGCTCCGCCGGACCCTGGCACACCGTCKCCCGCTCCACCGTTGCCGCCGCTCCAGCCTGCCCCGCCGCCACCTGCGCCGGCGCCGGAATCGCCTCCGTTCCCGCCTGGTCCGCTATAGCTGTCCCCGCCGCCTGGGCTTCTGTTCATACCTCCGCCCTGGCCCCCGTCGGCCCGGGCCATTGGGATCGACAGGGCGGCCGAAAACGCCACGGCAATTGCGAACTGCGGTCCGACAAGGGCCGTGGTCCGGGACAAGGCACGCTGCAAATGGTCGATCACTCTGTCCGCCAATCATGAGGTTCTCGTGCGATCCCGGAAGCCTGCGGCTTGCCGCCAATGCCGTCGCCGAAAGCCGGGACTGTATGGATGGCGAGGCCTCGGAGAAATACGGCGGATGCCGTATTTCGGCGCCGCGCGAGGGCGATCGTTTGCCGACCATGCGCGAGGCTTGCGCTGACGAAGCCGGTCGAGGCGGCGCATCGGCCGCCTTCCAGGTCGCGGCAGCAGCGCCGAAGAGATGAAATACGGCATCTGCCGTATTGAACGCCGCCTGCGGAGTCGTGACAGTGCGGGGCCCGATCCTTCGCCAGGAGGGTTTCTGGTCCCGCCCGAGGTCGCCCTTGTCCGTTCAAGCCGTTCTGTTGCCGCCTTGCTGCTGACGAGGCCCCGGCTACGCAGCCGTCACAGCCCGCGCGGCGACGGCCGGGCTATGCCCGCTAGGGCAGGCGGGCAGGGAGCTTGGGGACCGCGGCAGCGTTGGCGGCGGTCCGGTGCCGCGTCAACCGACAGGCAGGCCGACGCGCACCGCATAGGCTGCAAGTTCCGTAGCGCTGTGCAGATCGAGCTTGCGCATGAGGTTCTCCCGGTGCTTGCGGGCAGTGTGGGGGCTGATGCCAAGACGTGCGGCGACGGCGCGGGTCGTGGCGCCACCGGCGATCAGGACCAGCAATTCACTTTCCCTCCGCGTCAGCGCAACAGATGTGGTCGCATCGAACGGGATGCCGCCCGGCGTGCCCACCCCTTGTTGGAGCTTGGCGTCACGCAGCGGGAGGCTGACATAGGGATGGCCCCGTTGCAGGGCGGCGAGGGCGTCGAACAGCTCGTCGAGATCGCTGCCCTTCACGACATAACCGTCGGCCCCCGCCGCCAGCGCCGCCTGGGCCATCTGCGGATCGGTGTTCGCCGTCAGGATCAGGATCTTCAGGCGCGGATAGGCCTGGCGCAGCTCGCCGATGGAGCGCAGGCCCGTCAGCCCGGGCATGCCCAGGTCGAGCACGAGAAGCTCGGCCGGCCTGTCCTTCAGCAATGCGGCAAGACTTGCGCCGTCCGCGGCCTCGCCCACGACGGTACGGTCCTGCTGCGTCGCGATCAGAAGCTTCAGCCCTTCGCGGATCAGGGCATGGTCGTCGGCCAGAATGATGCGGCAGGCGGTTTCTTCGGCTGGAGCGGCCGGCGTCCTGGACGTGTGGCGAGGAATCATGATGCGTGACTATTCCTTGGGCGCGCGTCACTGGCTACGGGCCCTGCGGCATCACCCCTGCGCGGTGAGCGCTTGCCGGCGCAGGAAGGAGCAATCATGCGGGCCCCGGCGCTGACGCCTGACACCAGCACCCATCTGCGTGCGGCTCTGGTCGAACTCCTCTATCGCCAGTCCGGCTCGATCCTGCTCGCCAATCTCGTGATCCCCTGGCCCGTCGCCTATGTGATGCGCGAGGTGGTGCCGGTCGGCCTGCTGATCGGCTGGATCGGCGCGACCTATCTCCTCACCGGAGCCCGCCTGCTGCTGTCGCGGCGCTATTTCGCCCGGGCTGACGGCGAGGCCGAGGCGACGAACTGGGCCCGACGTTTCACGGTCCTGTCGATCCTGTCGAGCCTGCTCTGGGGAGCGCTCGGCTGGTTCGGCTTCGAACCGACCCAGCCGCATCTGATCGCCTTCGTCTGCATCGTGCTGACCGGCTTGTCGGGCGGAGCGGTGCCGTCCCTCTCGGCCTATCCGCCGGCCTATATCGGCCTGCTGATCGCCATGCACCTGCCTTTCGCCCTGCGCTGTCTCATGCAGGAAGGGTCGATCTATTCGGTCTATGCCCTGTTCCAGCTCTTCCTGATCGGGGCCTATCTCTTTTGCTGCCGGGTCACCTACCGCACCCTGAAGGAGACCGTCGCCCTGCGCTTCGAGAATCTGGCGCTGGTGCGCGGGCTCGAGCGCGAGCGGGACCGCGCCACGGCTGCCGACAAGGCCAAGACGCGTTTCCTCGCGGCGGCGAGCCACGACCTGCGGCAGCCGGTCCACGCGCTCGCCTTGTTTGCGGCGACGCTCGGAACGCTCGCCCGGCGCGGCGCTGTCGGAAGCCATGAAGCCAGTGGGATCGCCGACAAGCTGGACGCGGCCATTGGCTCGCTCGGCGGGCTGCTGAACGGCCTCATCGACGTTTCGCAACTCGATGCCGGCCTCGTTCCGGTGCGACGGCAGCCGGTTCATCTCGGCAGGATGCTGGCGGACCTGCAGGAGGTCTTCGCACCCCAGGCGCGCCAGCGCGGCATCGATCTGCGCGCGGTGCCGGGCGATGCCTGGGGCGATAGCGATCCGGAACTGCTCAGGCGCATCCTCGACAATCTCCTGTCGAACGCGCTCCGCCACGCCCCCGACAGCCGCGTGCTGATCGGCAGTCGCCGTCGCGGGGAGGCGATCGAGATTCTCGTGGTCGATACCGGGCCGGGCATTCCCCAGGAGCAGCATCAGGCCGTGTTCGAGGAGTTCACCCAGCTCGGCAATCCGGAACGCGACCGCGAGCAGGGACTTGGCCTCGGTCTCGCCATCGTTCGGCGCCTGGGGGCATTGCTCGAGCATCCCATCGGGTTGCGCTCCACAGCCGGCAAGGGCTCGACATTCTCCGTGCGGATTCCGCGGATCGATCCGCCGGCCTCGGGGCTGGCGCCGGCGCGGGCGCAGGCCTTCCCGCCCGGTCTTCGCATCATGGTCCTGGACGATGATCCTCAGGTGCTTGACGCCAATGTCAGCCTGTTGACGGCCTGGGGCCACGAGGCCATCGCCGGGACGGACGTCGAGGAGCTTTGCCGGCGCCATGCCAAGGTGGGCGCAGGCAGGGTGGACCTGATCATCGCGGATTATCGGCTCAAGGCCGGGCTGACCGGCAGCGAGGCCGTCGAACGCCTGGCGGAAAAACTGGGATATCGTGCCCGGGCGCTGATCGTCACCGGCGACACCATGCCGGAGCGGCTGCGGGAGCTGAACGCGACCGGATACCGCGTGCTGCACAAGCCCGTCGCGCCGGACGCCCTGCAGGCGGCGATCCGGCAATCCGGCTCCGGCCACGCGGCCGACTGAAGGCTCTCACCCTGGCCGCAATCGCAACCGGCAGGGCCGAGCCTTTCAATGCGCGGCCGCTGCGCCGCCGCCTGGGCCCTTCCTGGCGAACAGGACCACGATCGCGGCGAGGACCAGCATGATGCCGATGATGGCGAGGCTGTCGCCGAGCACCAGGGCCTGGCGCTTCGCGGTCTTGCCGCGCGCGATGACCGCCTGGCCGATGATGTTGGAGTGGAACTGCTCGCGCCTGATGATGATCGTGCCAAGCACGGCGGCACCGACCGCGCCGCCGAGATTGTCCAGCGCGGCCTCGAATCGGCCATGCCCAACAGTTCACTGAACTTGTGCATCGCAATAAAAACGGTTGCATTGCAATATGTTGTCCGGGGTCGTCGTTGCTTGACATGTTTAGTGATTGAGAGTTCACTAAACAAATCGCTGAACTTGGACGGCTCGTTCCGGGGCGGCGTGAGGAAACATCCCGCGTCGGCTGTGCCCTATCTTGCGGCTGTGCCCTTCGCGGTCGCGCAGGTTCGCCCGTCACCCCAATGACGGCTGGTGACGGCACGCCAAGGGAGGGAAGCACATGACACAATTCAGGACATGGATGCTGGCCGCGACCATTGCCGGGAGCGCGGCACTTGCTGCCCCCGGGGCCCAGGCACAGGGCAAGTCGCTGACGCTCTGCTGGGCGGCCTGGGATCCGGCCAATGCGCTGGTCGAACTCTCCAAGGACTTCACCGCCAAGACCAATATCGCGATGAAGTTCGAGTTCGTGCCCTGGCCGAATTTCGCCGACCGCATGCTCAACGAGCTCAATTCAAAGGGCAAGCTCTGTGACCTGATCATCGGTGACTCGCAGTGGATCGGCGGCTCCGCCGAGAACAAGCACTATGTGAAGCTGAACGATTTCTTCGCCAAGGAAGGCATCAAGATCGACGACTTCATGCCGGCGACAGTCACCGGCTATGCCGAATGGCCGAAGAACACGCCAAACTACTGGGCGTTGCCGGCCATGGGCGATGCGCTCGGCTGGACCTACCGCAAGGACTGGTTCTCCAGGCCCGAGCTGCAGGCCGAATTCAAGGCGAAGTACAACCGCGAGCTCGCGGCGCCGAAGTCCCAGACCGAGCTGAAGCAGATCGCCGAGTTCTTCCAGGGCCGCGACATCGACGGCAAGAAGGTCTATGGCGCGGCCATCTTCACCGAGCGTGGCTCGGAAGGCATCACGATGGGCGTCGCCAACGCGCTCTATCCGTTCGGCTTCAAATATGAGGACCCGAAGAAGCCCTACGCCATGGCCGGCTTCGTCAACTCCGAGGACGCCGTGAAGGGCCTGGAGTTCTACAAGTCCCTGTACAAGTGCTGCACCCCGCCGGGCTACTCCAACGCCTATATGCAGGAGGGTCTGGACGCTTTCAAATCCGGGCAGGCGGCCTTGCAGATGAACTGGTTCGCCTTCTTCCCCGGCCTGTACAAGGATCCGAATGTCGGCGGCGACAAGATCGGCTTCTTCGTCAATCCGCCGGAGAAGGAGAAGGGCTCGCAGCTCGGCGGGCAGGGCCTCTCGGTCGTCGCCTACTCGCCGAACCAGGCCGAGGCGCTGTCCTATGTCAAATGGTTCGCCTCGCTCGATGTGCAGAAGAAGTGGTGGGAGCTCGGCGGCTATACCTGCCACAAGGGCGTGCTGAACGATCCCGGCTTCGCCAAATCTGCGCCCTTCGCGGCCGATTTCCTCGTCGCCATGGGCCAGGTCGTCGATTTCTGGGCCGAGCCCTCCTACGCGCAGCTGATGCAGGCGGAGCAGGCGCRCATCCACGACTATGTCGTGGCGGAGAAGGGCACAGCCAAACAGGCGCTCGACCTGCTGATCCAGGATTGGACCAAGGTCTTCAAGGAAGACGGCAAGTTCTGACGCAAGCGGGGCTTTCCCCCCAGCCGAACCGGGGCTGCGCCTCTCACAGGCGGCGCAGCCAGTTCCCGACCTTGCCTTTGAACGGTGCTGAGTCATGAATGCGAGCGACGTCACCGGCATCAGGAGCGCGGCAGCGATGCGCGCAGCCTATCCCCCGATCGCCCACCGGGTCCGGGGCCTCAGCGACAGGGCGATCGCCTGGATCTTCATCGCGCCGACGATGATCCTCCTGCTCGTGATCAACCTGTTTCCGCTGATCTGGACGATCCAGCTCTCCTTCACCAATTACCGCGCCAATCGCCCCAATGCGCCGCTGCGCAATGTCGGGATCGAGCACTACCAGACGATCCTGTCGGATCCCGAAATCTGGCAGCGCATGCAGGCGACGGCGCATTTCGTGTTCTGGACGATCCTGCTGCAGATGGTCATCGGCTTCGCGCTGGCCTATCTGATCGACCGCAAGTTCCGCGGCCATGGCTTCTGGACCACGCTGATCCTGATCCCGATGATGCTCTCGCCGGCGGTGGTCGGCAATTTCTGGACCTTCCTGTACCAGCCGCAGATCGGCCTGTTCAATTACGTGGTCTCGTTCTTCTCCGGCATTCCGCCGTCCTCCTTCCAGATGCTCGGCGATGTGACCCTGAGTCCCTGGGCGATCATCATCGTCGATACCTGGATGTGGACGCCCTACGTGATGCTGATCTGCCTCGCAGGCCTGCGCTCTATCCCGGACTACATCTACGAGGCAGCGGAGGTCGACCGGGCCAGCAACTGGCGGCAATTCATCTCGATCACGCTGCCGATGTGCCTGCCCTTCATCATGCTGGCCGTACTCTTCCGCGGTATCGAGAACTTCAAGATGTTCGACATGGTCAATCTTCTGACCTCCGGCGGACCGGGCTCGACCACTGAACTCGCCTCGATCACGCTGAAGCGCGCCGCCTTCGAGGCCTGGCGCACCGGCTATTCCTCCGCCTTCGCAATTATCCTGTTCGTCGCCGTGTTCGGGCTGGCGAACATCTATGTGAAGGCGCTGAACAAGGTGAAGGCACGATGAGCGGCGCTCTCTCCACGGCCCATTCCGTCGTCGCGCCGAGCGGTCGCGTCAAGCTGCTGGCCGGCACCATCGTCGCCCTCTACGCGCTGGTGGCGATCGTGCCGCTGCTCTGGATCGGTCTGACCAGCATCAAGACGCCGCCCGATTCGATCTCCTACCCACCCAAGGTCGTGCCCTTCCTGCATTTCGAGCCTTCGATCGAAGGCTATTGCAACCTGTTCAACACGCGCTCGCGCCAGACGGCGGACTACCTTGCCTCGCTCCCGCCTGCGAATTCCGCCTGCGAGGAGATCACCCGTTCGCGCAGCATGGTGGTCGTCGGCCCGTCGAACTACGTGCCGCGCTTCGTCAATTCGCTGATCATCGCCTTCGGCTCGACGCTGCTCTCGGTCGGCCTGGGTACCTGCGCGGCCTATGCCTTCTCGCGTTTCAAGGTGCCGCTGAAGGACGACCTGCTGTTCTTCATCCTGTCGACACGGATGATGCCGCCGATCGCCGTCGCGATCCCGATCTTCCTGATGTATCGCGAACTCGGCCTTTCCGACACGCGGCTGGGAATGATCCTGCTCTACACCTCGGTCAATGTCTCGCTGGCCGTCTGGCTGCTCAAGGGCTTCATCGACGAGATCCCGCGCGAATACGAGGAAGCGGCGATGATCGACGGCTATACGCGGCTGCAGGCCTTCCGCAAGGTCGTGCTGCCTCAGGCCACGACCGGCATCGTCGCGACCGCGATCTTCTGCCTGATCTTCGCCTGGAACGAATATGCCTTCGCCGTTCTGCTTACCTCGGGCACGGCGCAGACCGCGCCGCCCTTTATCCCGATCATCATCGGGGAGGGCGGGCAGGATTGGCCGGCCGTGGCGGCCGGAACGACGCTGTTCCTGATACCGATCCTGGTTTTCACCGTGCTGCTGCGCAAGCACCTCCTGCGCGGCATCACCTTCGGGGCGGTGCGCAAATGAACCTGCAAATGAACCGGCATCTGAGCCATCCCCGGGAGCGCGAAGGCGCGGCCGCGTCGCGCTGGCCGAAGGCGCTGCGACGCGGACCGATGGAAACACTGGCAACGGTGCTGATCTCGGCCGGCGTGCTGATGCTGCTGCAGCCCTTCTCGCTTGCGCTCTACGGCTATTCCTTCGTCACGACCCTGATCGGCGTCGTCATGTTCACCTTCGTCACCAAGTTCCCGGAGTGAGCCATGGCCGAGATCCGGGTCGACAATCTGGTGAAACGGTTCGGCGCCTTCATGGCGGTGCGCGATACCAGCTTCACGGTCGAGGATGGCGATTTCTTCTGCCTGCTGGGTCCGTCGGGCTGTGGCAAGACCACGACATTGCGGATGGTTGCGGGGTTGGAACTGCCATCCTCCGGCAGCATCCAGCTCGACGGCGAGGACGTCACCTTCAAGCGGGCGCGCGAACGCGACATCGCCATGGTGTTCCAGCTCTTTGCGCTCTACCCGCATATGAACGTGCGCAAGAACATCAGTTTTCCGCTGGTCTCGATGGGCGTGCCCAGGGACGAGACGAGACGGCGCGTCGAGGAAGCGGCGCGCGTGCTGCGCATCGAGCATCTGCTCGACAAATCGATATCCGGCCTTTCCGGCGGCGACCGGCAGCGGGTCGCGCTCGGCCGCGCCATCGTGCGCGAGCCGAAGGCCTTCATGATGGACGAGCCATTGGGCGCGCTCGACGCCGAGTTCCGCCATCTGATGTGCGGCGAGCTGCGCGCCCTACACGACCGGCTGAAGGCGACGACGGTTTACGTCACCCACGACCAGCTCGAGGCCATGTCGATGGCCGACAAGATCGCGGTGATGAATGATGGCGTGATCGAGCAGCTCGGCTCGCCGCAGGAGATCTATGACCGGCCGAACTCGATGTTCGTCGGGGATTTCATCGGCTCGCCAGCGATGAACTTCGTTCGTTTCGACGGCGCAGCGATTGCGGGCTCGACCTCGGTCAGCATCGATGCCGCCTCCGTGACCTTGCCGGAACTGCGCGAGAGCCACGCGCCCGGGCCGCTGGCGCTGGGGGTGCGGCCGGAGCAGATCGTCATCGGCGATCCCGGCCGGCAAGGCAGCGCCCTTCCGGGCGAGATCTTCGGCACCGAATATCTCGGCACGACCCAGATCGTGACGGTCGCGACCCCGCGCGGCAAGCTCAAGGCGCGCTTGCCCGCCCATATGCCGGTTGTCGCCGGCGAGCGCGTCAGCCTCTCGTTCAGGCCGGAGCGGCTGTCGCTGTTCGATGCGGCGACGGGGAAGGCGATCCGCTCCGCCTTGCATGAGGCCGGCACGACGAGGCGCACCCATGGCTGAAGTCACGCTGACGCAGGTCTCGAAGCGGTTCGGCGCGGTGCAGGCCGCGAGCGACCTGTCGCTTACCATCGCCGATGGCGAGTTCGTGGTGCTGCTGGGGCCGACAGGCGCTGGCAAGACGACAGTCTTGCGCCTCGTCGCCGGGCTGGAAACCCCGGATGACGGCCGGATCTTCATCGGCGGCGTCGACGTCACCGCGCTGCCGCCGGCGGCGCGCGACGTCACTTTCGTGTTCCAGCAATATTCGCTCTATCCGCATCTGAGCGTCTTCGACAATCTCGCCTTCCCCTTGCGTTCGCCGACACGGCGCACGCCGGAGGACGAGATCCGGCGCGCGGTCGGCCATGTCGCAAAGCTGCTCAGGATCGAGGACAAGCTGCAGAACCGCGCGACACAACTCTCCGGCGGCCAGATGCAGCGCGTCGCGATCGGCCGCGCCCTGGTGCGCAGCCCGTCCATCTACCTGATGGACGAGCCGCTCTCCTCGCTCGATGCCAAGCTGCGCGCGGAATTGCGCATCGAGCTGAAGCATATCCAGCAGGACCTGGGCGCGACCATCCTCTACGTCACGCATGACCAGACCGAAGCGATGACGCTGGCTTCGCGGATCGGCGTGATCAACCAGGGCCGCCTCGTGCAGATCGGCACGCCGCGCAGCATCTATGAGGACCCGGCCGACATCTATGTCGCCACCCGGCTCGGCAGCCCCGGCATCAACCTGCTGCCGCGCGCACTCTTTCCCAATCTGGAGGCGCCGGCGAGCACGACCACGATCGGCGTGCGCACCGAGCATCTCGCCATCGCCAAGGCGGGCAACGGCGCGGTGACGGGCAAGGTCAACTGGATCGAGCGGCTCGGCGACCAGAACCACCTGCATATCGCGGTGAACCAGCAGCAGATCGTCAGCCTGGTCGATCCCGATGAAGGACTGGATGTCAGCGACKAGGTCAGCGTGAGCCTGCTCAGGCCGCTGTTCTTCGATGCCGACGGCCAGAGGGTGAGGTGAACCATGGATGGCGCGCTGAAGAAGAGGCTGATCGAGGCCATGACCGGGGCGATCGTCGGCCATGCCGATGAATTGACGGCGCTCGATCAGGCTATTGGCGACGGTGACCACGGCCTGAACATGAAGCGCGGTTTCGAGGCCGTGCTGGCGGACATGGATCCGATCGCGGCAAAGCCCTTGCCCGACGCCCTGAAGGCTATCGGCACGACATTGGTGATGAAGGTCGGCGGCGCCTCGGGGCCTCTCTACGGCACATTGTTCATGGCGCTGGGCAAGGAGCTGCCGTCAGAGCCGACGGTTGCGGATCTGGCGCGAGCGCTGGCCGCGGCGATCGAGGCCGTGAAGGCACGCGGCAAGTCCGATTTCGGCCAGAAGACCATGCTCGACGTGCTGGCGCCGCTCCAGGTCGCCCTCGCTCAGGGCGGCGCCGATCTCACGAAGCGCCTTCCCGAGGTCGTGAAGGACGCGGCCGAGGCGACGGTTCCGCTCAGGGCCATTCGCGGACGCGCCTCGTTTCTGGGCGAGCGTTCGGTCGGCCATATGGACCCCGGGGCACGCTCATCGGCGCTGCTCGCCACCGCAATCTGCAATACCATCGGAGCCTGAAACCATGCCAGCCAGCAAGAATGTCGGCATCGTCATCGTGTCGCACTCGGCCAAGGTCGCCGAAGGCGCCGCCGACATGGTCCGCCAGATGGTCGGCGACAATGTCCCGCTCGCCGCGGCCGGGGGCAATGCCGAAGGCGGCCTCGGCACCGATGTCGCCGCCATCATGGCAGCGATCGACAAGGCATGGTCGGAGGCGGGCGTCGCCATCCTGGTCGATCTTGGCGGGGCCGAGACCAATAGCGAGATGGCGGTGGAAATGATGCCGGAGGAGCGGCGCGAGCGCATCGTCATCTGTAATGCACCCATTGTGGAAGGCGCCGTGATGGCCGCGACCGAAGCGTCCGGCGGCTCGACGCTGGCAGTCGTGCAGGCGACCGCCGAGGAATTGATGTCGGCATGAACGAGATGTCGGCCAATGCCAGCCAGAGGCAAGGTAGCGAGAGGAATGAAGGGATGCAGGAGGTGACGGCCAGCGCCCTGCTCACCAACAAGATCGGGCTTCATGCCCGGCCCTCGGTGAAGCTTACCCAGACCGCCAAGCGCTTCGGCTCCCGTATCGAGGTGGCCACCAGCGCGGCCGGCCCGTGGACCGATGCCAAGAGCCCGGTGAAGATCATGCGCGTCAAGGCGGCCAAGGGTGAAGTGCTGCATTTCAAGGCCAGCGGCGACGATGCGTCCGCGGCGCTGGCCGCGCTCGTCGATATCGTCGCACGCAAGTTCGACGAGGAGTGAGGCGTGATGGAACGCCGCCTTTCCGGCCTCGCCGCATCGACCGGGATCGCCTTCGGCCCGGCGGTGGTCTTTCGCGCCGTCGGCGAGATGCAGCGCAAGACGGGGCCGGTCGCAAGCGAGCGACAGGCCCTGGCGGATGCGGTTGCCGCCTCCCTCCAGGCGGTCACGGGTTTGGCTGCCAGCCTTCACGGCGAGGCCGCCGATATCGTGGGCTTCCAGGTGGCGCTGCTTGAGGACGATGCCCTGACCGAGGGGGCCTTTGCCGCAATCGAGAGTGGTGTGCCGGCCGACGCGGCCTGGCGCCAGGCGCTGGCGGACGAGATCGCAGGCTATGAGGCGGCCGACGACGCCTATTTCCGCGCCCGCGCCGCAGATCTGGCAGATATCCGGGACCGGGTTCTGCGCCAGCTTTTCGGCTTGCCCGAGCTGACGGATGCGCCGCCCGGCGCCGTCATCCTGGCTCAGGACCTGCCGCCCTCCGCCTTCCTCGGCATCGATTGGTCGCAAGGTGGCGGCATCGTGCTCGGGGCCGGCAGCCCGACCAGCCATGTCGCCATGCTGGCGCGCGGGCGTGGCGTGCCGATGGTGGTCGGCATCGGCTCCGACTGGGAGGCGGTCTCCGGCACGGTCGTCGTCGACGGCATGGCGGGCCTCGTCCTGACCGGACCGTCGCGTGCGAGCATCGACGCGGCGCGGCAGCGGGCAGACGAACTCGGCCAAGTGCGGACCCAGGCGGAAACCCGCAAGCGCGAGCCTGCGCTGACCCGCGACGGGACCCCGATTACCGTGATGGTCAATGTCGCGGGGATGGCCGATGTCGCCGGCTTCCCGGCCGACGCCTGCGACGGCATCGGCCTGACCCGCACGGAGTTTCTGGTCGAGCAGGCGTTGCAGGATGAGGCGCGCCAGTTCGAGGCCTATGCCGGGTTGCTGCACTGGGCGGCCGGCCGGCCGGTGACGATCCGCACGCTCGATGCCGGCGGCGACAAGCCCATCGCCGGCTACACGCTCGATGGCGAGACCAATCCCTTTCTCGGCCTGCGCGGCATCAGGCTGTCGCTGCGCCATCCCGGAATTTTTCGCGTCCAGTTGCGCGCATTGGCCCGGGCGGCGAGCCTCGGCCCGCTCAAGATCATGCTGCCCATGGTGACGGCAGCGCGGGAACTGGAGGAGGCGAGGGGGCTGCTGGACGGCGTTCTCTCGGAACTTGCGGCCGACGGCGTGCCGCATGGCGCGCCCGCACTCGGCATCATGGTCGAGATTCCCGCGGCCGCCGTGGCGGTCGCGAGCTTCGACGCCGCGTTTTTCTCGATCGGCTCGAACGATCTGACGCAATACGCGACTGCTGCCGCGCGCGATGGGGCGKAGGTCGCGGCCTATGCCGATGTTCTGCATCCCGGCGTGCTCGCGATGATCGCGCATGTCGCGCGCCATGGTGTGGAGCAGGGTCGGGAGGTCAGCCTCTGCGGCGACGCGGGAGGCGATCCGCGCGCCATCGCCGCCTTGCTGCGGGCCGGCGTCCGGGCTGTATCGGTCTCTCCCGGGCAGCTGGCGCTGGCAAAGGAAGCGATCCGCGCGGTCGATCTCTCGCAGCCAGGGGCGGACGCATGACAGGCTTGGAAACCCTTGCCAGCGTGCCTTCGCCCTTGGCCGAGTACAAGGCGATCCTGCGCGCGGTCATCGAGAACCGTCCTTCCGGCACACGGCAGCGACTGGCGGAAGCCCTCGGCAAGAACCGCAGCTTCATCTCGCAGATCGTCAACCCGGCCTATGTCACGCCCGTGCCGGTCCAGCATCTGGAGACGATCTTCCATGTCTGCCATTTCGCGCCCCCGGAACGCGAGGCCTTCCTGAATGCTTACCGGGCCGCCCATCCCGGGCGTCTCGAGGTGGTCGACACCGCCCGGCCGATGCGCCGGCTCGTGGTCGAATTGCCGGATTTCGGCAGCGCCGACCTGAATGCCCGGGCCGACCATATCGTGCTGGGGGTCGCGCGCGGCCTGGTCTCGCTGATTCCGRTCGGGGCCGATGACGACGAAGCCGAGATGCGGGGGGAGAGCCCATGAAGAAGCTGATCAACGCGGTCGACAGCATCCTGTCGGAGAGCCTCCAGGGACTTGCCGCCATCCACGGCGATATCCTCATGCTTGGCGAAGAGGAGAAGTTCGTTCKGCGCAAGGCACTGATGCCGGGCAAGGTCGCGCTGATCTCGGGCGGGGGCTCGGGCCATGAACCCCTGCATGCCGGCTTCGTCGGCACCGGCATGCTCGATGCCGCCTGCCCGGGCCAGGTCTTCACCTCTCCGACGCCAGACCAGATGCTTGCGGCCGTCAACGCCGTCGCCACCTCGGCGGGCTCGMTCTTCATCGTCAAGAACTATGAAGGCGACGTGATGAATTTCGAGATGGCCGCCGAGATGGCCGAGACCCCGGTTGCGACGGTCATCACCGATGACGACGTTGCGGTCCCGGCCTCGACCTATTCCACCGGCCGGCGTGGCGTCGCCGGCACGCTGATCGTCGAGAAGATGGTCGGCGCGGCCGCCGAGCAGGGCCGTGATCTGAACGCGCTGAAGTCGCTCGGCGACGAGGTCAACCGGCGCACCCGCTCGATGGGCGTGGCGCTGACCTCCTGCACCGTGCCCGCAGCCGGCAAGCCGACCTTCACACTCGCCGAGGACGAGATGGAGATGGGCGTCGGCATCCACGGCGAACCGGGCCGGCGGCGCGTGAAGCTGGCAACCGCGGATGCCATTGCCGACGAGATGATGGGCGCGATCCTCGACGATCTCTCCCTGAAGAGCGGCACGCCCTGCCTGCTGCTCGTCAACGGCTTCGGCGGGACTCCTGCCATGGAGCTCTATCTGATGGCCAATGCTGCAAGGCGCGTCATGGCGGGGCGGGGTCTCTCGATCGCGCGCGGGTTGGTAGGCTCTTACGTCACCTCATTGGACATGGCGGGCTGTTCGCTGACGGTGACGGCGTTGGACGACAGCCTGATCCAGCTCTGGGACGCGCCCGTCCATACGGCCGCGCTCCGCTGGGGGTAGGCGCCKCACCGCTCCGCATGCCGGCCATCGCTGGGAGGCCCGATGTCCGGTTGCGGCGCACGGCCCGGCAGTCTGCCCAACCTCGCGCGGATCAGATCTGGATGCCGTCCGGCAATCCGCCCAGTTCCTTGAGCGTGATCGGCCGGCCCTGCTTGACGCTGGCCATCGCGGCCGCGCCGCACAGCATCGACATGGCGCCGGCCAGTGCCCCGGCGCGCTGCCCGAGCGGGTCCTTGAGGCCGGGGCGCAACAGCATGTCGCGCAGGCGGTCGTCGCCACCGAAATGGCCGCCGCTGGCATGCGGCACGCGGATGCGCTCGGCCTTGCCGAAATTCCGCATCAGCATGATCTCGTCGTGGTCGGGCACCTCGAAGGCCTGGCGCTCGTACTGGCGGATCTCGATGCGGCCCTTGGTGCCGTTGAAGGCGAGGTGGTGCCCCTCGATCGGCATGAAGGTGTTGAGCGAGTAGGAGGCGATCACGCCGTTCTCGTAGCGCAGCATCGCCGTCATCGTGTCGGGGATGTCGATATCCTCGCGATAGACGCAGCCATCGCGGAAATAGCCATCGACCTCGGCGGGCTCGTCATAGAGCGCCGTCAGCCAGGGGTCCTTGCGGATGTCGAGATAGAAGTCGCATGCGCCAGCATGCGCGCAAGTCTGGCAGCGCTCGCCGCGGAACGGGCCATTGCGGCCGTAATGGCGCTGCGTGCCGAAGGCGGAAACCTCGAGCGCCGTCGAGTCCAGGTACCAGTTCAGCAGGTCGAAATGATGGGTCGACTTGTGCACGAACAGGCTGCCGGAATTCTTCTCATAGGCGTGCCAGCGCCGGAAGTAGTCGGCGCCGTGCTTGGTATCGAGATACCAGTGGAAATCGACCGAGGTGACGGTGCCGATGGCGTTCTCGAGCAGCAGCTGCTTGATCCGGGCGGCAGTCGGCGCGAAGCGATAGTTGAAGGTCACGTCGATCTGCCGTCCGGTGCGGATCTCGGCCTCGAGGATGCGGCGGCATTTCTCCGGCGTCGTGGTCATCGGCTTTTCCGTGATGACCCGGCAACCGGCCTCCAGCGCCTTGATGATGATGTCGTCATGGGTGTCGTCGCGGCTGCAGACGATGACGATCTCGGGCTTTGCCACGGCGAGCATCGTGTCGACATCGGTATAGATCGGCGCATTGGTGCCGATCTCCTGGCGGGCATGGCTGGCGCGTCGTTCGTTGATATCGCAGATCGCGACGAACTCGGTGCAATCGCGCCAGCCGGCGAGGAGCTCGCGCCCCCACATGCCGGCGCCGCGGTGGCCGGTGCCGACCAGGGCCACGCGATGGCGTTCGTCACTCAAGGTCATCGCCGCATCCGTCATGTCTGCATTTCCTCGTCAGTCTCTTGTTTTTTGAAACCCTCCGGATCACCGCGCCGGGCTTGATCGCCGGCTGCAATGACCGGCCGTCAGACGAAATAGTCGGGATGGGCGACGCGCAGCCGGGCCAGGTCGGGGATGACCACGTTGAGATGGGTCTGCATGGCCTCCCGCGCGGCCTCGACGTCATGCCGCGCGATGGCGTCGCGGATGACCTCGTGCTCGCCGATGACCTGGTGCATGCGGCCGGGGACCGGCAGGGTCAGCCGGCGCGCCCGGTTGATCTGGACCTTCACCTGGCGCAGCAGCTTCCAGATGCTGGGATAGCCGGCGATCAGCGCGATCGCCTCGTGGAAGGCTTCGTCCGCCGCGTGGAAGGCGTCCATGTCGCCGATCTCGGCCAGCATCCGCTGGTTCGCCAGCTTGGCGTCGAGCTGGGCGATGTCGGCGACGGTCGCGATCTCGGCCGTGCGCTTGATCGCCGTGTCTTCAAGGGCCAGCCGGATGACCTGCGCCTCGGGGATTGCGCTGAGCGGCACATGCGAGACGAAGGTGCCCGATTGCGGGAAGATGTCGACGAGTCCGTCCTCCGAGAGGCGGATCAGCGCCTCGCGCACCGGCGTCTTGCTGACCCCGAATTGCTGGGTCAGCGCCTTCTCCTGCAGGGGGGTCCCGGGGGCCAGGTGCATGTTGACGATGGCCTCGTAGAGCTCGTCGTAGATCACCGTCGCCGTGGTGACGCGTCGCTGCGGCGGACGAAGGCCGGACTTCGCCGACCGCCCCCGCGGGACGGGCCCCTCCGCCGTTTCATGCTCGCCCTGGCGTTCCATCGCTCTCGCCTGTTCGGCCTGTGCAGCACCGCTCAAGGCGGTTTTGACATACTAGTATCTTAGTGTATCAGTTTATCAAGGCTCAAAGGAAGGCGCTTGGTTGGAACGCCACAAAACCAGCTCGCTACCGCTCGAAGCGCATGCCCGTCCGCGCTCATCCGTCTGTTGGGCATGACGGGGCAGGGTTCGCTGCACTTGCGGGCTGGGATCGGGGCCGCGCTCGTGCAAGCATGGGCGGATACAGCTCGCCGCCTGACACCAGCTCCGACGACTGCAGACGCTTTGATGCCTGAAGTATCTTTGACGCCCGAAGTAGGTTTGACGTCCGAAGACTTCCGCGCGCACCGGCGCGCCAAGAACAATAAGTTCAAACAAAAACAAAATCTGGAAACGCACCAATCGAGGGAGAAAGTCGATGAGCGCCTATTCTGTTAGCCGTCGAGGGTTGCTTGGCGCCGGCGCCGGTATCGCTGCTGCTTCGCTGCTGGGCCTCAAGCCCGCAGCTGCGCAGCAAAAGGACATCAGGGTGTTCTGGTGGGGCTCGCAGGAGCGTGCCGACCGTACCAACCGGGCCGTCGATGCCTACAAGAAGGCGAATGCCGGCATCGAAGCCAAGACCGAGTTCGCCGGCTGGAGCGATTACTGGCCGCGCCTCGCCACACGGGTCGCCGGGCGCAATGCGCCGGATCTGCTCCAGATGGACTACCGGTACATGTTCGAATACGCCCGCCGCGGCGCGATCGTGCCGCTGGACCAGTACATGGGCAACGCGCTGAAGATCGAGGATTTCGGCAAGGCCAATCTCGAATCCTGCAGTGTCGACGGCAAGCTCTTCGGCATCAATCTCGGCGTGAACTCGTCCTGCGCCGTGTTCGATCCGGCTGCCTGGGAGGCGGCTGGCGTCGCGCCACTGGCGTTCGGCAACAGCTGGGACGAGTTCGTCAGCAAATGCGCGGCCTTCGCAAAGGGCAACAAGCGCAAGAAATTCTACGCCACCATGGATGCCAGCGGCCATGAGCCGGGCTTCGAGCTCTGGCTCGTGCAGAACGGCAAGGCGCTCTATGGCGAGGATGGAAAGCTCGCCTTCGACGAAAAGGACGCGGGCAACTGGTTCAAGCTCTGGGCCGAACTGCGCAAATCGGGCGGCTGCGTACCGCCGGATGTCCAGGCCCTCGACAAGTCGACGCTCGACACCTCGACCCTGACGCTCGGCTATGCCGCGACCGCGTTCCCGCATTCCAACCAATTCGTCGGCCTCCAGCAGCTCAACAAGGCCAAGCTCGACATCACCGCCTTCCCGGTCACGGCGGGCGGCAAGCCGGGGCAGTATCTGAAGCCGTCGCAGATGTGGTCGATCGCCTCGGATTCGAAGAACCCCGAGATCGCGGTCAAACTGGCGAACTTCACCGTGGCGGAGGCGGGCGGCGCAAAGATCCTGGGCGTCGAGCGCGGCGTGCCGGCATCCTCCGGAATGCGCGAACTCCTCGGACCGGACCTGGACGAGGTCAGCAAGAAGGTCGTCGATTATATCGGCAAGCTCGGCCCCTACACGGCCAAGCTGCCGCCATCTCCACCCAAGGGTGCCGGCGAAGTCGCCTTCGTCCTGGAGCGGGTCAGCCAGGAAGTCGCCTTCGGTGTCTCACCGGAAGAGGGCGGCAAGAAGTTCGTCACCGAGGCCGCATCGATCCTCAAGCGCGGGTGACGCGATGGTGTCCTTTACCGCAGGTGACGCGGTAGAAAGGCGCCCGGCGAAGCCCGGGCGTCTCAGCCGCTTCTTTTTCGCCGGCAACGGCGCGGGCTACATGTTCCTCGCGCCCTGGCTGATCGGCTTCCTCGGCCTGACCCTCGGCCCGGCGCTGGCCTCGCTCTACTTGTCCTTCACCGACTACGACCTGCTGCAGTCGCCCAAATTCGTCGGCATGGACAACTATGTCCGCATGGCCACGGGGGACGCGAAATTCGCGGCGGCGATGAAGGTGACCTTCATCTATGTCATCCTTTCCGTGCCGCTGAAGCTGATCTTCGCTCTGGCGCTGGCCATGGCATTCAACCGCGGCATCAAGGGCCTGCCATTCTACCGCGCGGTGTTCTATCTGCCGTCGCTGCTGGGCGGTTCGGTCGCGATCGCGGTGCTCTGGCGCCAGCTTTTCGCTGCCGACGGCCTGGTGAACTCGGTGCTCTCGGTCTTCGGCATCGACGGTCCGAGCTGGATCTCCAACCCGAACTACTCGCTCTACACGCTGGTCGTGCTCTCGGTCTGGCAGTTCGGCTCGCCGATGATCATCTTCCTCGCCGGCCTGCGCCAGATTCCGCAGGACATGTACGAGGCGGCGAATATGGACGGCGCCTCGAAGGCGCGGCAGTTCTTCAGGATCACCTTGCCGCTGCTGACGCCGGTGATCTTCTTCAACTTCGTCATCCAGACGATCGACGCGTTCAAGGCCTTCACGCCGTCATTCATCATCTCGGCCGGCACGGGTGGGCCGATCAACTCGACGCTGTTCTACACGCTCTACCTCTATCAGGAGGCCTTCGGCTTCTTCCGCATGGGCTATGCCTCGGCGCTCGCCTGGGTGCTGGTGCTGATCATCGCCGTCTTCACGACCTTCTCGTTCCTGTCGGCGCGCTACTGGGTGCACTATGATGAATGACGCCGCGCATGCCGCCCCGCCCGGCGATACGCCGGAGCGGTCCATCCTCCAATCCGTGCTGATCCACTCGCTGCTGATCGGCGTCTCGTTCCTGATGCTCTATCCGCTGCTCTGGATGGTATCGGGCTCGGTGCGTCCGGCCGACKACATGTTCGGCGGGCAGACCTCGCTGATCCCGTCGCAGGTGACGCTGCAGGCCTACAAGACCGGCTGGTTCGGCCTGCAGGTCAGCTTCGGCACGTTTTTCCTGAACTCGCTGGCCATTTCGGTGCTGGCGACGATCGGCAACGTCATGGCCGCCTCGGTCACGGCCTTTGCCTTCTCGCGGCTCGAGTTCTTCGGCAAGAACTTCTGGTTCGCGTTGATGCTGGGCACGCTGATGCTGCCCTATCACGTGACCCTGATCCCGCAATATGTCCTCTTCCTGAAGATGGACTGGGTGAACACCTGGCTGCCTCTGGTCGTTCCGAAATATTTCGCGGTCGACGCCTTCTTCATCTTTCTGATGGTCCAGTTCTTCCGTGGCCTGCCGCGTGAACTTGACGAGGCGGCGATGATGGATGGCTGCAGCGCCTGGCGGATCTACTGGAAGATCGTGCTGCCGCTCTCGCTGCCGGTTCTGGCAACCGCCGCGATCTTCTCCTTCATCTGGACCTGGGAGGATTTCTTCGGGCCGCTGATCTATCTCGGCGACATTCACAGCTACACCGTGCAGATCGGCCTGCGCTCGCTGATCGACACGAGCGGCACCTCGGACTGGGGAGCGCTGTTTGCGATGTCGGTGCTGTCGCTGATCCCGATCTTCCTGATCTTCCTGTTCTTCCAGCGGTTGCTGATCGAAGGCATCGCCACCACCGGCATGAAGCGCTGAGGATGCCTGCGATGAGAGTGCTGAACTTCGCCGTGATCGGCATCAACCACGACCACATCCATGGTCAGATCGGCGCGCTCCGGCGCACCGGTGCCACCTGCGCCGGCTTCTACGCGGCCGAGGACGATCTCGCGGCCGCGTTCATGGCCAGGTACCCGGAGATCCCGCGTGTCACTGAGGCGGCCCGGCTCTATGAGGACCGGGCGATCGACCTGGTCGTGAGCGCTGCTGTTCCCGCCGACCGCGCCGCGATCGCGATCACCGCGATGCGCCACGGCAAGGACGTGATGCTGGACAAGCCGGGGGTGACCAGTCTGGCCCAGCTGCATGAGGTCAAGGCGGTGCAGGCCGAGACCAGGCGGATCGTCTCGATCATGTATTCTGAGCATTTCGAGGTGGCGGCGACGGTGAGGGCCGGCGAGCTGGTGGCGGCAGGCGCGATCGGCGAGGTCGTCAACCTGATCGGCATGGGCCCGCACCGGCTGCGCAAGCCCGAGCGCCCGGGCTGGTTCTTCGAGCGCGAGCGCTATGGCGGCATCCTGACCGACATCGCCTCGCATCAATGCGAGCAGTTCCTGTTCTTCGCCGCAGCCGACGACGCCGAGATCCTCTCCGCCTCGGTCGGCAACCGCGCCAATGCCGACCGGCCTGGCCTGCAGGATGTCGGCGACATGCACCTGCGCACGCAAAATGGCGTCACCGGCTATATCCGCGTCGACTGGTTCACGCCCGACGGGCTGCCGACCTGGGGCGATGGCAGGCTGACCATCATCGGCACGCAGGGCACGATCGAGCTGCGCAAGTATGTCGACATCGCCGGCCGTCCGGGCAAGGACCATCTTTTCCTCGTCGACCGCAGCGGCATGCAGCATATCGACTGCTCGGCTGTGGAGCTGCCCTATGGCCGCCAGCTCGTAGCCGACGTCTTGGACCGGACCGAGACGGCGATGCCGCAGGCGCGCTGCTTCAAGGCGATGGAGATCGCCCTCAAGGCTCAGCACCTTGCCGAGACCGGCAGGCTGCCGAGCGCATCGTCCCAAGAGGCTGCCTGATGAGTGAAGTGAAATCCGTCGCGGTGGTCGGCTGCAATATCGGCCGCTCGCATATCCTCGAAGGCTATGCGCCACGGCCCGAGCGCTGGCGCCTTGCCGCGGTCTGCGACCTCAATCAGGAGCGGCTCGACAAGGTCGCCGACGAGTTCTCAGTCGAAAGCCGTACGCAGCATTTCGACGAGCTGCTCGGCCGCGACGATATCGACGTCATCGATATCGCGACCCCGCCGGCGACCCATCTCGAGCTCGTTACGAGGGCGCTCGCCGCCGGCAAGCATGTCGTCTGCGAAAAGCCGCTGGTCGGTTCGCTCTTCGACGCCGACCGCCTGCTTACGGCGGAGGCGCAGAGCGGGCGCATCCTGATGCCGGTCTTCCAGTACCGCTATGGCGACGGGGTGCAGAAGGCCAAGCGCATCATCGATTCCGGCATCGCCGGCACACCCTATCTCGGCACGGTCGAGACCCATTGGAAGCGCACGGCCGCCTATTACGACGTGCCATGGCGCGGTAAATGGGAGACCGAGCTCGGCGGCGTGCTGATGACCCACGCCATCCATATCCACGACATGCTGACCTATCTTATGGGGCCGGTGGCGAAGCTGTTCGCCCGCGCCGTGACGCGGGTCAACGCGATCGAGGTCGAGGATTGCGTCGCCGCCTCGCTGGAGATGCAGAGCGGCGCCCTGGTCGCGGCCAGCGCGACGCTGGGCGCGCAAAACGAGATCAGCCGCTTCCGGCTCTGCTTCGAGAACGTGACCTTCGAGAGCGGCGGCGGCTGCTATTCGCCCGGCGACGATCCCTGGACGGTCCTGCCGGCGAATGACGCCGTGGCGGCCCGGATCGAGGGGCTGCTGGCCGACTACCAGCCGGTCGGACGGCGCTTCCTCGGCCAGATGGATGCGTTCCACGAGGCCTTGAACGGGCGGGCGCCGGTTCCGGTGACGATCGCCGATGCGCGCCGGGCGCTGGAACTGGCGACGGCCTTCTACCAGTCGGCGCAGACCGGCGCGGATGTCTCACTGCCGATCGGGCCGGATCACCCGAAATACACGAGCTGGCGCCCGAACGGGCACTGAACCGGGACAAGAACACCAGGACCGATCGCTGTCACACGGCCGGAACGGCGGGGCGATCGGCAAGATGGGGAGGACGAGATGGCGACGAGCATCAAGCTCAACAAGGTGGTGAAGCGCTACGGCGCAGTCGAGGTCATCCACGGCATCGACCTTGCGATCGATCCGGGCGAGTTCGTCGTCTTCGTCGGTCCCTCGGGATGCGGCAAGTCGACCTTGCTGCGGATGATCGCCGGGCTGGAGAAGATCACCGGCGGCGACCTCCTGATCGACGGTGAGCGCATGAACGATGTCCCGGCCTCGCAGCGCGGCATCTCCATGGTGTTCCAGTCCTATGCGCTCTACCCGCACATGACCGTCTACAAGAACCTGGCCTTTGGCCTGGAGACGGCCGGCTACAGGAAGGCCGAGATCGACGAGCGCGTGCAGCGTGTCGCCAGGATCCTGAAGATCGAGAGCTATCTGCAGCGCCGTCCCCGCGCCCTGTCCGGCGGCCAGCGCCAGCGCGTCGCCATCGGCCGGGCGATCGTGCGCGAGCCCAAGATCTTCCTGTTCGACGAGCCGCTTTCCAATCTCGACGCCGAGCTGCGCGTGCAGATGCGTGTCGAGATCGCCAAGCTGCACCAGGACCTCGGCAACACGATGATCTACGTCACCCATGACCAGGTCGAGGCCATGACCATGGCCGACAAGATCGTGGTGCTGCGCGACGGCATCGTGATGCAGGCCGGCGCGCCGCTCGAACTCTATAACCGGCCGGCCAACCAGTTCGTCGCCGGTTTCATCGGCTCGCCGAAGATGAACTTCCTGGCGGCGCGCGCCAGCGCTGCGGCCAACATGATCGAGGTCGCCGGCCGCAATGTCTCCCTCGATGCGGCTTTGGCCGTGCGCCAGGACGAGCCGCTGACCTTCGGCGTCCGCCCCGAGCATATCGCGGTCGGCGGCGAGGCGGGCGAAGTGCTCGGAGAGGTCAAGGTCCAGCTCGTCGAGCATCTCGGCGGCGGGACCGTGCTTTACGCCACCACGGCGGGAGGCGAGAATCTGACGATCTCGGCCGCCGGGCAATTGCGGGTCCGGCACGGCGAGAACGTGCCGCTGCGCATCGACCCGTCGATCTGCCACGTCTTCGACAGCCAGGGCATGGCACTGCGCAGCTGAGCGAGGCGGCCGAGCCCGAGCTTCACACGCGCCGAGGACGAGAGGGAGATGGGCGTCGGCATCCACTGCTTCGGGGCAGGGCGTTTCAATGCGCGGCCGCTGCACCGCCGCCTTGGCCCTTCCTGGCGAACAGGACCACGATCGCGGCGAGGACCAGGATGATGCCGATGACGGCGAAGGTGTCGCTGAAGCCGAGCACCAGGGCCTGGCGCTTGACCGTCTTGCCGAGCGCGATGATCGCCTGCTGCTGCGCCGCCGCATGGTCGGAGATGCCATGCGCCATGAAGTAGTTCGTCATCTGGTCGAGGCGGGTGCGGACCTCCTCGCGGAAGGGCGTGACCGCCTGGCCGATAATGTTGGAGTGGAACTGCTCGCGTTTGGTGATGATCGTGCCGAGCACCGCGGTGCCGACCGCGCCACCGAGATTGCGCAGCATGTTGAACAAGCCCGACGCATTGGCGGCGTCCTTCGGCTGGATGCTCATCATCGCGATCGCCGTCAGCGGCGTGATCACCATGGACTGGCCGACGGCGCGCACGACATTGGGCCAGAACAGCTGGTCGCCGGAATAGTCGAGCGACATGTGGATGTTCATGAAGCAGGAGGCCGCAAACAGCGAGATGCCGACGAAGGTGATGTAGCGCACGTCGAAACGCTTCATCAGCATCGGGACGAGCGGGATCAGCAGGAGCTGCGGCAGGCCGGTCCAGGCCAGCACCTTGCCGATCTGCTCGGCATTATAGCCCTGCACCTGGCCGAGATATTGCGGCAGCACATAGACCGAGCCGAACAGGCCGAAGCCGACGAGGACATTGGCGATCGTGCCGACGGTGAAATTGCGGTTCTTCAGCAAGGAGAGGTCGACGAGGGGCTTCTTCACCCGGAGCTCGATCCAGATGAAGGCCGCCAGGAACACGACCGCGATCGCGGTGAGGCGGATGATGAAACTCGACTGGAACCAGTCCTCCTTGTTGCCTTCCTCGAGCAGGGTCTGCAGCGCCGACAGGCCGATCGCCATCGTGGCGATGCCCGCCCAGTCGCCTTCGCGCAATAGCCCGAGCTGCATGGGCTGGTTTTCCAGCGTGAAGGCGAGGGCGAACACCATCGCGATGCTCGGGATGGTGTTGATGAAGAAGATGGTCTGCCAGCCGTAATTCTCGGTCAGGTAGCCGCCGATGGTCGGGCCGATGGCGGGCGCGAAGGTCACGGCCAGCGCGAACATCGCCAGGCCCATCGGCTGCTGCGACTTCGGCAGGCGCGTCACCACCATGGTGAAGGCCATGGGGATCAGGACGCCGCCGGCAAAACCCTGCAGTCCGCGCAGCGCGATCATCTGGCCAAGTGTGGTGGCGAAGGCGCAGGCCATGGAGAACAGCGCGAAGGCGACCGTGCTCCAGATCATGTAGCGCTTGAACGAGAACACCCGGCTGAGAAAGCTCGTCAGCGGGATGACGATGATCTCGCCGATCAGATAGGAGGTCGAGATCCAGGCGCCGTTGTCGACGCCGGTCCCGATGCCGCCCTCGATGTCGAGCAGCGAGGCATTGGTGATCTGTATGTTGAGGATCGCCATGAAGGCGCCGATCGCGCCGGCGATGATCGCGATCCAGGTGGAGAGGCTGGCCTTGTCCTGCGCGGGAAGAGCCTGCGGGGGGAGGGCGGCAGTCRGCGTTTGGTTCGGCATKACCCAGCTCCTTGCAAGCCAGGCGCGCGTCCCGGAAGCATGCTCCGCAAGACCGGGGCGCGGCCTTGCGACATGCTCAGGATCGGCTAGCGCGCGTCTGCCACGACATCGGCGTTCGAGACCTTGGTGTTGATCGTCGGCACGACCGACATGCCCGAGCGCAGATCACCCGCCAGGCCATGGCCGGCGTCGAGCACGATCTTAACCGGAACGCGCTGGACGACCTTGGTGAAGTTGCCGGTCGCGTTGTCCGGGGGCAGCAGGGCGAATTCCTGGCCGCTGGCCGGCGCGATGCTGTCGACATGGCCCTCGACCTTGACGCCCGGGAACATGTCGACCTCGACCTCGACCGCCTGGCCGGGCTTCACCCCGGTGAGCTGCGTCTCCTTGAAGTTCGCGACGATATAGGTGCCGGCGAGCGGCACGACCGCCATGAGCTGCGTGCCGGCCTGCACGTACTGGCCGATGCGCAGCGTGCGGTTGCCGACGACGCCGTCGACCGGGGCGGTGATCTCGGCATAGGACAGGTTGAGTTCGGCCTGGCGCTGCACGGCCTCGTCACGCGCGACGGTCGCCCGTGCCTGGGCGAGATCGGCCTTGATCAGGTCTACCTGCTTCTGCGCTGCGGCGAGCGCTGCCGTGTCGCGGTCGGTTGCGGCGCGGGCAGCCGCGATCTTGGCAACGGCGGCCTGCGCGTTCTGCACCGAGCCGTAGCCGGTCCTGGCCAGGTTCGTGTAGCGGTCATTGTCCTGCTCGGCGAAGGTCTGGTTGGCCTTGTCGACCTCGACGGTCGCCCGGGCGGTGTCGATCAGCGATTGCTGGGCGTCGAGCTGGGCCTGCTTGCTGGCGACGGCGGCGTGGGCAGCCGCGACCTCGGCCTTGGCCTGGTCCAGCGCGACGCGGAGGTCGCGGTCGTCGATCCGGGCGAGGACCTGGCCGGCCTTCACCGGCTCGTTGTCGCGCACCAGCACCGCTCCGATATAGCCCGAGATCTTGGGGGCGATCGTGGTGCTGTCCGCCTTGACATAGGCGTCGTCGGTCGAGACCTCGAAACGGCCGGTTGTCCAGTAATCATGGCCCCAGAAACCGGCGCCAAGCAGTGCGGCCAGCGCGACGCCAGCAAGCGCCGCCTGGCGCAGCCTGCGCTTCGGCTGAACGGGGGCTGCGGGGGAGGCAGCCGCTTCGGCCAGCTTCTCCGCGACGATCCCCGGCACTGCCTCGTTGGCGGGGATGGCGCGTTCGGCGGAAATCCGATCCTGATGGGTGCTCATCGCTTCATCTCCTGCAGGGCTGGGCGATCAGCCGTTCCTGCAATATGGAAACTTGATGTTTTCTAAAATAGTATCTATCTTTCCTGTGTCAACGATAATTTGGAAAACCGTCATGGTACAAATTCACGAAACAGTGAAACGCTGCCGCGGACGGCCACAGACCCGGCCCGACGACGAGACGATGCGCCTGATCGTCGAGGCTGCGGACCGTGAGTTCCAGTCGAACGGCTATGCCGGCACGAATATCAAGGCGGTGGCCGACCGGGCCGGCGTCTCGACCAAGACGCTCTACAAGCTCGTGCCGACCAAGGCCGGGCTCTTCGAGGCGACGATCCGTCTTCGCATCAGCCGCTTCCTGCTCGATCTGGACGACGAGGTCGGCGAGGAGCTCGACCCGCGCGAGGCGCTGGAACGCATCCTGTTCGCCTTCGGCGTGCTGACGCTGAGCGCCGAGACGATCGCCATCAACCGGCTCGTCATCGGCGAATGCGGGCGCTTCCCCGAGGTCGCGCGCGCGTTCTACCAACTGGCGATCGTGCCGGTGAACGGCGTCATCGAGGCCTGGCTGACGCAGCAGAAGGACAAGGGCACGCTTCGCATCGACGATGTCCATATCGCGTCGGGCATGCTGCGCGGCATGATGATCATGGAGCCGCAGCGCACCGCGATGATGGGGCAGCGCGCCGCACCGCATCGCGACGAGATCGCACTTCGCGCCCGGCAATGCGCCGAGGTGTTCTATAACGGCTGCAGGATGTGAGGCGCCGAGATCTGACGGAGAGGGGGGCTTGGCCGGGCCTGCCCGCCGGTCCCTGGACACGGAGTGCGTATGAGCGGCCGCGCGTCGCTCATTCCGTCGAGTCGAAGTCGTCCTCCCCGCCATTCAGCATCGCGGCCAGTGTGCGCAGGCCGGTATCGAGCTGATCCATCGTCGGGGAGGCCAGCGCCAGCCTGACGGCGTTGGGCGCATGGCCGGGGCTGACGGCGAAGGTCGAGGACGGCGTCAACGCGATGTCGCGCCTGGCTGCCGCCGCGACGAAGGCCTGCGAGCGCCAATGCGCCGGCAAGGTCAGCCAGAGATGATAGCATTTTCCGTTGGTCCGGATGTCGAAGCCGGAGAGACGGTCGGCCGCCAATCTCTGGCGCGCCCGCGCGTCKAGGCGCTTCAGTCTCGCAAGCGCGGCAACGGTGCCGTCGCCCAGCATCCGCTGCGCCGCCGCAAACGCAAATCCCGAGGCGGTCCAGCCGCCCGCGCGCACCGAGGCCGCCACGCTTTCCCGCAGGCGCGGGGGCGACGCGATGAAGCCAAGCGTCAGGCCGGGCGCGACCTTCTTGGAGAGGCTGTCGATGACGATGCAGGACGCGGGCGCCAACGCGGCAAGCGGTGGCTGATCGTCGAGGAAGCCGTAGACATTGTCCTCGATKACCGGAAGCGCGAGTTCCTCGACAACGCGCAGGAGATCGGCTCTGCGCGCCGCATTCATCGTCACGCCCAGCGGATTCTGGACCGCTGGCTGAACATAGATGGCCGAGAGCTGAGCCTCGCGATGCGCCCTTTGCACCGCGTCGGGCCGCAGGCCGTCTTCGTCCATCGCCAGCGGCACCAGCGAAATCCCGAGCCGGGCGGCGATGCTCTTGATGAAAGGGTAGGTCAAGGCCTCCACGCCGCAGCGACCGCCCGCTGGAACGACCGCAGCGAGCGCTGCGGCAAGGCTCTGGCGGCCATTGCCGGTGAACACGAGCTGTTCGGGCGAGGGGGACCATGCGCCCTGCGACAGATACGCGGCCGCGACGCCTCTCACGGCCGGCGTCCCGATGCTGGTCGCCTGTCGCAACGCGGCATCCAGCGCGGCAGGATTGTCCAGGCCGCCCAGGCTCTTGGCGATCATCACGGTCTGGTCGGGAAGGATCGGGTAATTGAACTCGAGGTCGATCCGGCTGCCATGCGGCTCGCCTGGCGCCGCCACGCCACGCCTGGCATCGCCTGAGATGAAGGTGCCCCTGCCGACTTCGCCGACGACGAGGCCGCGGCGCAACAGCTCGGCATAGACGCGGCTCGCCGTCGAGACGGCGATCGCGCGGTCATAGGCGAAGCTGCGCTGCGGCGGCAGGCGGTCGCCCGGCTTGAGCGTGCCGTCGGCGATCTCCGCGGCGATCGCGTCGGCGAGCTTCAGATAATCGGATTTCGACATTATTGCACCGAGGTCAATGTTTCGATTGCTCGGAGCATTATGTCGGATCATTTTGTCCGCATCAACGTGATTGAACCGGGAGCCGCGACGTCTTCGGGACTCAAAGCAGCAGGTGGCCCGCTCGGCGAGCGCTTGCGGCTGTGGTGTCGCCTTGCCCGGATCGAGCATTGGGAGACAGGACATGTCTGCAATTCCTTCAATCTCACCTTCCGTGACGCCCATTCCTGCAACCTTCGCCCGGCCTGCGGTCGCAGGGACGCCCGGCGCACCGTTCCGGCTGCTCGGCGCCTGTTACCGCTGGATCGCGGGCTATTTCGTCCGCCGCGACGCGATTGCATGGCTTCGCGAATGTGATGACGCGGCATTGCGGGATATCGGCCTGGCGCGGAGCGAGATCGAAGGCGCGGTCCGCGGCCTCGTCAGCCCTTCCGGTGGAGCGAGGAGGGGATGATGGCCTCCTCGGCCGCGATGGGCCCTTGCGCAGGCGGAGACCGGCACGCGTCCTCCATGGAGGCCGCCACATGGACCTGACCTGGGCCACGATCCTGGTCGCCTTTGCCGGCGTCTTTCTGATTGGCTTCATGC
Organism: Allobosea sp. 05T439; assembly: GCF_056396005.1. Taxonomy (NCBI): domain Bacteria; kingdom Pseudomonadati; phylum Pseudomonadota; class Alphaproteobacteria; order Hyphomicrobiales; family Alloboseaceae; genus Allobosea; species Allobosea sp. 05T439. The sequence continues at coordinate 93,695 of NZ_JBFTKP010000014.1, forward strand.
GGGGAGCTTTTGGCGGCGGCTTCGCCATCATCGGCATTCCGCTGTTGTCCCTCGTGATGGACCCGGTCACTGCCGGCGGGCTGCTCGCGCCCCTGTTCATCGCGATGGATCTCTATGCGCTGCGCTACTTCAAGCCCTCGACCTGGTCGAAGCCGGATCTCGTGCTGCTMCTGCCGGGGCTCGTGATCGGCATCGGGGCGGGCTTTCTGCTGTTCCGCTCTCTCGACCACCGGACTGTCACGCTCGCGATGGGGGTGATCACCCTGATCTTCGTCGGCCTCTGGCTTGTCGGAGGCGCTGAGGTGACGATCCGGCCGCGTTCGACGCCGAAGGCGATCACGGCTGGTCTCGCCTCGGGTGTCACGACCATGGTCGCCCATTCCGGCGGGCCGCCGCTGGCGATGTATCTGCTGCCGCTCGGCCTCGGCAAGGAGATCTATGCGGGCACCACGAGCCTGTTCTTCACGGTCGGCAACGCGACCAAGCTGGTGCCGTGGCTGCTGCTGGTGAAGCCGAGCGCCCATGTCTGGACCTTGATGGCGCTTTGCCTGCTCGCCATTCCCATGGGCGTCGGGCTGGGCTGGCGGCTGCACGGCGCGCTCGACCAGCGCCAGATCTATCGCGCCTGCTACGCGCTTCTTGTCGTGACGGCGCTGAAATTGCTGTGGGACGGCATTTCCGGATTTTGGGGCTGAGCGCGACTGTCTGCACCTCGCGCTTTCACGGGGCCAGGCCGATGGCTGCCGCAGCCTTGCGGTAGCGCATCTGGGTATCCGCTTCGAACCTGAACGTAGTCAGGAAATCGTCGAGCCGGTAACCCGGGTTGAGGGCATGGATGCGTGCGACGTGGGTGCGCGCCTCCTCGATACGGCCGGCAAGCGCGAGGCAATGCGCGGCGATGGCCAGGATGTGCACATGCGCATTGGGGCGCGCGGCCGCCTTCACGCCCCAATGCGCCGCCTCCGCGAAGGCGCCCAGCCTGACCAGCGCCATCGCACGCGTGCCCAGAATGCCAAACAGCAAGGGATCATGCGGGCTCAGCAGACGGGAGTGGTCGGACGCCGCGATCGCGGTCTCGGGATCCCCCGCCTGGCAGTGGACGAAGGCGAGAGCGTAATGCCCGAGCGCGAAATTCGGGCTGAGCGCCACGGACCGTTCCAGCGCGCCGATGGCTTCGGCTTGATCGCCGACGAGCCACATGGCTCGTCCCATCGACCAATGGGCGGCGGGATTCTGCTCGTCGATCAACAGGCTCTGTTCGGCGGTTTCGATGGCCCGTCGGACTTCGTCATTCCGTTCGCCCCAGCGCTGGAAGGCCCTTTGCCAATGCGTGAAGGACAGGCCGGCCTGGGCGCGCGAAAAGGTCGGGTCGAGCTGCGCCGAGCGGCGGAAGAACGCCGCGGCCTGCTCATTTTCCGCGGCGGTGAAGCGGTACATGTGCCAGAGCCCGCGATGATAGGCTTCCCACGCGTCGAGCGACTCCGGAGGTCTCAGGATCGCGCGATTGCGCTCCGCGGTCTCGATTTCGGAAGCGATCGCCGAAACGATGCCGTTGCCGATCTCGTCGAGCACGGCGAGCCGATCGAGCGAAGAGGCCTCGAACCGGTCCGTCCAGACGATATGCGCACTCGCCGCCTCGACGACTTCGATGACGGCGGTGGTGGCGCTCTCGTGCCGCTCCAGCAGCCCGGTGACGACATAGCGGACGCCCAGCCGCTCGCCGATCTCGCGATATCCCAGCTGCTCCGGCGCAATCGCGAAGACCGAGCCGCGCGCGATGACGAAGAGCCCACGCAGACGCGCCAGGCGACTGATCACGTCATGTGTCAGAGCGTTGCCGAGATCGCTGGGGCCGATGCCGTCCGGGCTCACTTCCTGAAGCGGCATGATCGCAACGGAAATCCGGTGCTGCGCCGAAGGCTCTGTCGTCTCATGGCCGGCGGCCTCGGCGGCGGCGGCGGACGCGGGCGTCGTCCTCAACTCCCTCCAGGCGGCTGCGATGGGGGCGAAATCGATGCCGTCGGCCGCGAAACTCCTGGCGGTCCTCTCGAGGTGCCGGGTGCAGTCGTCGATCAGGCGCCGATCGTAGAGTTCGGCCAGGAACCGGGCGTGCGCGCCGATATCGAACGGCGAAAGCTCGATCCATCTGCGGGCCGCGGCCCAGCCTGCTGGCGTTCCCCTCGCTGCCCTGCGCGCCGTCTCGGCCACCAATGCGATTTCGAACGAGCGGAACTCGCTCCGGCGGCTCGCCACCCAGTGTTCGAACTCGATGCTCTGGGCGAGCTCGGTGCCTTCCAGGAATTCTTGCTCCGCCGCGGCAGTGAGCGACTGCAGCTCCGTGTCGCCAAGCCGCCCGAAGCCGGCTTCGGCAGCCGCAAGCAGGCGCAGGACATCGACATCGCAGCCCGCGAGATCGAGCGCGATGCCGTCATCGCAGGCTAAGACGCGACGATGAGCKGGGTCGTCGAGCAGCGCTCGCAGCTTGCTGAGGCACCATCTCAGCTCGCCGCGCGGATCGTCGGGGACCTGCCATAACAGGCTGCAGAGGCGCTCGCGGGGAACCGGACGCGAAGCCAGCGCGAGATAGGCAAGCAGCGCCCGCACCTTGCGCGAGGGCGGAAGCGTCTCGGCCGCACCGGCGCGCAGGAGCTTCAGCGGACCGAGGAGCCGGAGCTCGAGCCCGGGCCTTGAAAAATCGGCATCGGAACCCTGCGATTCCATGCGCACTCCAACGGTGGCTCCCACGCGGAGTACCCCACCGCCATCCTAGCATCCCCTGACTATCCGCACAGCCGGAAGCTGCGGCGGCCGGGATGGCCACCGCCGGAAGTCAGTCATGAAGGAGGGAAACCATGCCTTCGATGGACATTTCGAGGACGACGCAAGGTCGGGGCCGCCTGTTCGAAACCGTGCTCGACACGATTGGCGACACCCCGGCCATCCGCATCAACAATCTCGGCGTCGATCACGCCACGATCTATGTGAAGGCCGAATTCTTCAATCCGGCCGCCTCGGTCAAGGACAGGCTGGCGGTGGCCGTCATCGAGGAGGCCGAGCGCAGCGGCGCCTTGCGGCCCGGGCAGACGGTCGTCGAGGCGACCAGCGGCAATACCGGCATCGGCCTCGCCATGGTCTGTGCGCAGAAGGGCTATCCGCTCGTCGTCACCATGGCGGATAGTTTTTCGGTCGAACGTCGGCTGCTGATGCGGATGCTCGGCGCGAAGGTCGTGCTGACGCCGCGGGCGCAAAAGGGGTTCGGCATGTATCTGAAGGCCGTCGAACTGGCCGAGAAGAATGGCTGGTTCCTTGCCCGGCAGTTCGAGACCAAGGCCAATGCCGCCATCCACGAGGCCACCACGGGCCGCGAGATCGTCGGCGATTTCGCCGGCTCGCGCCTCGACTATTTCGTCACCGGCTATGGCACCGGCGGTACGGTGGTCGGCGTCTCGCGCGTGCTCAGGCGGGAGCGTCCGGAGACGAAGATCATACTGAGCGAGCCGGCGAATGCGCAGCTGATCGGCAGCGGCCAGAGCCAGCAGCGTGGTGCGGGAGGCGCGCCATCGGTCAGCCATCCCGCCTTCGAGCCGCATCCGATCCAAGGCTGGACGCCGGATTTCATCCCCGACGTGCTGCAGGAGGCGATCGACGAGCATTACTATGACGACGTGGTTCCGATTGCCGGACCGCAGGCGATCGAGTGGGCCCGGCTGCTGGCGCAGAAGGAAGGGATCTTCACCGGGATCTCGGGGGGAGCGAGTTTTGGCGTCGCCCGGGAGGTCGCTGCTACGGCGCCGGCGGGCTCCGTCATCCTGTGCATGCTGCCCGACACCGGCGAGCGCTACCTCTCGACCCCGATGTTCGACGCGATCCAGCCCGGGATGGATGCGGAGGAGCTGGCATTGTCGCAATCGACGCCCGGTTTCCAGATCGCGGCCGAATAGCGCTGAGGAGACAGCCATGGACGCGCGCGTGTTCCCATCGATGCAGACGGATCCCGACGGATATGGCGGGGAGGAAACGCTCGATCCGCAGGATTGGGACGCGGTTGCCGAACTGTCGCATCGCGTCGTCGACGACGCGGTCCGCCATCTCAGGGATCTGCGCGAACGGCCGGTCTGGCGGCCGATGCCGGGGGATGTCGAGGCGCTGTTCCGCGCCCCCGTGCCCGATCAGCCCATGCCGATCGAGCAGGTCTACGGCCTGGTGCACGCCAGCGTGCTGGCCTATCCGATGGGCAATATCCATCCCCGCTTCTGGTCGTGGTTCATGGGGGCGGGCAATTTCTCCGGTGCGCTCGGCGACTTCATCGCCGCCGTTCAGGGCTCGAATCTGGGCGGCGGGAGCCATGCCGCTGCCCGGCTCGACCAGCAGGTCGTCGGCTGGCTGCGCGATATGGTCGGCCTGCCGTCTTCGGCCAGCGGCACTCTTGTCAGCGGCGGCTCGGTGGCGAACCTGATCGGGCTGACCGTCGCGCRCAACACGGCGGCGGGGATCGATCTGCGCGAGCACGGGGTCGCCGCGCTGGATCTGCCGTTGCGCTATTATGCCTCCGATCAGGTCCATTCCTGCCACCGCAAGGCCGTCGAGGCGCTGGGGCTCGGCAACAAGGCCTTACGCCGGATTCCGACCGGCCCCAGCTGCCGGATCAACCTGGATGCGCTGCAGGCCGCGATCGCGCAGGACCGGGCCGAGGGCTTTCATCCCGCCTGCATCATCGGCACGGCCGGCACCGTCAATTCCGGGGCTGTCGACGATCTGGCGGCGCTCGCCGACATCGCGGCCGATGAAAACATCTGGTTCCATGTCGACGGCTGCATCGGCGCCCTGCTGACGATCGCACCGAAGAACGCCTGGCGGGTGAGGGGCATCGAGCGCGCCGATTCCGTGGCGCTCGATCCGCACAAATGGCTCCACGCTCCGTTCGAGGTCGGCTGCGCCCTGATCCGTGACCGGGCAAGCCACAGGAACAGCTTTGCCGTCTCCCCGGAATATCTGCAGACCACTGCGCGGGGCATCGCGTCTGGGGACTGGCTATACGAATACGGGCTGCAGACGACGCGCGGTTTCAGCGCCCTCAAGGTCTGGATGGCGCTGATGGAGCACGGCGTTGCGAAATTCGGCCGCCTGATCGACCAGAACCTCGCGCAGGCCGCCTATCTCGCCGAGTTGATCCGGTCGCAGCCGGCCCTGGAGCTGGTTGCCCAGCCGGAGATCAATATCGTCTGCTTTCGTGTCGCTCCGGAGGGCCGTGACGAGGAGCGCGTCAAGCAGATCAATGTCGAGATCATGCTTCGCCTCCAGGAGACCGGCATTGCTGCCCTGTCCGACACGACGCTCCGGGGGCGGCACTGCCTGCGCGTGGCGATCTGCAATCACAGGACGAGGCTGGAGGATCTGGACCAGCTMGTCACCGCCGTGCTGGCCCTTCGAACGGGCATGGCAGAGCAGGCAGCCTGAGGCGCTGAGGTCAACGTCTCGCCCCCGCGAGCACCGTTGCACGGCGAAACGGGTTGAAACCTGCCGCAGTCGGTCCATGCTGGTCTCAGTTTTCGGGTCGGAAGTGCATCACGGAAGGAAAACGTGCATGTCCACGAACCTCGATCAGATCCGCGACCAGCAGCGCGACACCTGGGATCGTTTTTCCGCCGGCTGGAAGACATGGGATCGCCTGGTCCTGAGTTGGCTTGCTCCCTTCGGTGCGGCGATGATCAGACAGGCCGATCTCCATGACGATTCCCATGTCCTGGATGTGGCTGCCGGCACCGGCGAGCCGGGGCTCACGGCGGCGGCGTTGGTCCCGCGTGGTCGCGTGACCGTGACCGACCTCTCGCAAGCCATGCTGGCGGTGGCGGCAGAGAACGCTGCGCGTCGCGGCCTGCGGAATTTCGACACCAGACCGTGCGATGCCGGTGCATTGCCCTTCGACGATGCGAGCTTCGACGCCGTACTCTGCCGCTTTGGCTTCATGTTCTTCCCCGACATCGATGCGGCAGTGCGCGAGTTCGCACGCGTGGCAAAGCCGAACGCTCGCATTTGCGCCGCCGTGTGGGGCGCCCCGGAGAAGAATCCCTGGGCAACGACCATCATGGGCACGATTGCGCGCCATGTTGAGATGCCGCCGCCGCCACCGGGTTCGCCAGGCCTGTTTCGCTGCGCGCCGGAGGGCCTGATGCGTTCCGCCTTTGCCGCAGCGGGCTTGCACGACATCACCGAAGAGGAGGTGTCGGCCGAGATGGTTCACGAGACGCCGGAGCAATACTGGCAGTTCATGAACGACATCGCCGCCCCGGTCGTTGCCGGGCTCGCCAAGGCCGATGCTGAGACGGCGGAGCGGATCCGCAGCGAAGTCCTCGACCTGGCGCGCCAGTCCATCCGGGACGGCAAACTGGGCCTGATGTCGACTGCAAGGGTGATCGTCGGCTCGCGCTAGGACCCGGCGCGTGCGTTCACGACCAAGGCATCGGCGCGTGGCTGTCATTGGGGCGGGTCTGCGCCGGGGCGCGTGCGGACCGTCGCTATCGTCCCGACCAGGACCAGGACGCCGGGAACGGGCCCGAAGCGAACGCCATTCCCGGGCTGCCGAGGAGAGGGATCGTGATCAGGCCGGGCGCGAAGGCGTCTCTGCGGCCGGCCAAAGCCGACGGCCTGGTCCTGCACTCGGCCCCGGCATGGTCATCGACACGGCCTCAGGCAGTGCCAGGCTCTGGAACTGATCCGCCAACCCGCCGAAGGGCTCGTCGCGCCGAGCCCTTCTCCATGCCCCTGCCTGCGATCGTCAGGCGGCGTGGCTGCGGCGCGGCAGCTTCCAGTCCGGGCGGGCGAAATGGCAGGTGTACCCCCCGGGCTGGCGCTCGAGATAATCCTGGTGTTCCGGCTCGGCCTCCCAGAAGTCGGAGACCGGCACCAGTTCGGTGACGACTTTTCCCGGCCACAGGCCCGAGGCATCGACATCGGCGATCGTCTCCTCCGCCACTTTCCTTTGCTCTTCGGACCCGTAGAGGATCATCGAGCGATAGCTCAGGCCGATGTCGTTGCCCTGCCGGTTCTTCGTGGTCGGGTCGTGAATCTGGAAGAAGAATTCGAGCATATCCCTGAAACTCGTCTTCTCCGGGTCGAAGACGATCTCGATCGCCTCGGCGTGGGTGCCATGATTGCGATAGGTCGCATTCGGCACGTCGCCGCCGGAATAGCCGACCMGTGTGGAGATGACGCCCGGGCGACGCCGGATCAGATCCTGCATGCCCCAAAAGCAGCCACCGGCCAGCACGGCCCGTTCAGTTGCGCCAGTCATTGCTCTTCTCCTTCTTCAGCCGATCGCGTGCGAAACAGTGCCTCGTCTGGCAAGTAATCGCCAAGAGGGGCGATCGCCAGAGGGGGATCGCCATGGCTTTGTCGCCAGAGATGACGTGCACGGAGGCCGTGTGGATGGCCGTGCGCGTCCAGGTAAGACAAATTCACGTCACGCTACGCGACCTGCTTCAGGGCCTGCTCCAGGTCGGCGATGAGGTCGGCGGGCTCCTCCAGGCCGACATTCAGCCGGACGATCCGGCCATCATAGCCGCGCTGCGTCCGCGGCAACGGCGGGTAGGCCATCGCCAGGCTATGCGTGCCGCCCCAGCTGAAGCCCAGCCGGAACAGGCGCAGCGCCTCGACGAAATCTGTGACGCGCTGCGTATCCCAGCCCGGCTCGAACACCACCGAGAACACGCTCGCCGAGCCGGTGAAATCGCGCCGCCAGATCTCGTGCCCCGGACAGTCCGGCAGGGCCGGGTGGAGCACGAGCGCGACCTCGGGGCGCGCCTTGAGCCAGTGGGCGACCTCCAGCGTCGTCTTTTCCAGGCGGTCGAGGCGAACAGCCAGCGTCTCCAGCCCGCGCAGGGCAAGCGCGCAATCGTCCGGCGACACCGCCATGCCGAGCAGGCGGTGTGTCGCGCCGATCCGCTCCTGCGCCTCCGCCGTCCCGACCGAGACGGTGCCGAGCAGGATGTCGCTATGGCCGCCGACATATTTGGTCAGCGCCTGCATGCTGACATCGACCCCATGCGCGAAGGCATCGAACAACACGCCCGCCGCATAGGTGTTGTCGAGCGCGACAGGTACGCCCGCCGCATGCGCTGTGGCGACGATGGCCGGCACGTCCTGCACCTCCATGGTGATCGTGCCGGGGCTCTCGCACCAGATCAGCCGCGTGTTTCGCCGGATCAGCGCAGCGATGCCGGAGCCGATCAGCGGATCATAGGTCTCGACCGTGATGCAGAGCCCGGCCAGCAGCTCATCGGCGAGTTCGCGGTTGGGCCCATAGGCGGTCTCGGGCAGGAGGGCGTGATCGCCCGCACGGCAGAAGGCGAGATAGATCAGCGCGATCGCCGCCTGGCCGCCCGGCACGACGAAGCCCGCGCGCGCGCCTTCGAGGTCGGCGATGCGCAGCGCGAGTTCCCGCGTCGTCGGCGTACCGTAGAGGCCGTAGGAGTAGCCTTCGCCCCGCCAGTCGTCGCGAGCCTCGGCGACGCGCTCGAACAGCACGGTCGAGCCGCGATGAATGGCGGGGACGAGGGCGCGAAAATCCTGCGATGCGGCGACCCGGGGGTGCACGAGCCTGGTCCGCCAATGCCGGGTGGGGTGTTCGTCGGTCATTGCGTCTCACCGAATCGCCGGGGCCGACAGCCCCCTGAACCAGCAAGGGTGGAGGCCGCTCCCCGCCGCTGTCAAAGGGGACGGGGCGATCGCTAGGGGGCTCCGACACAACTTATCGCTGCATCGGGATCGAAATCGCCCTTCGCGCGTTAAACCTCTGCGCCACCAAGCGAGCGCGAGGAGTAGACGATGACGACGATGAGGCAGACAGCCGTTTCTTTCGCGGCCCTTCTGATGCTGGCATCACCCGCCTTGGCGCAGTCGCCGCCGCTCGGGCCTTCGACCGGCACTGTTCGCATCGAGCAGGTTTCCGCCGGTTTCATCGCCTCGGGCGAGGCGGGCGGCGGCACCTTGCGCTTTCAGGGCCGCTCCTATCCGATCTCGGTCGGCGGCCTTGGCATCGGCTCCATCGGCGCATCGCGCACGGTCGCAACCGGGACGGTCTACGGGCTGCGCAAAGTGTCTGATTTCGCCGGCGCTTATGTCCAGCTGAAGGAAGGCTGGGCGGTTGGCAGGCAGGGCGGCGGCAATGTCTATCTGCGCAACGACAAGGGCGTGACCCTGCGATTGGCGACGCGCCGGCAAGGGCTTCAGCTTTCGCTCGGCGCAGATGGCGTGCTGATCGGCTTCAAGCAGTAGAAGACCATCCGGCAACCAGTTCACCGGACCGGATCTCGCATCCGGTCCGACCCTTGCGTAGCAAGGGAGGCAGTTTCCGTCCAAAAGAAGAGGGATCAGGAATCCATCTGATCTCGGCTGCTCACGACGCGTCCGACTGGCTCGCCCGGACATTCCCCCTTGTGTCTGCGCCATGCGCCGGTCAGCGGGCTGATGTTTTAAGATAGTCTTCGACCCGGCTCAGCAACAGCGCGCAGCGTTGGAGCGTTGCTTCCGTGTCTCCAAGGTTCTCGCGGTCGAGCACCGCGAACTCCCTGATCATCGATCCCGGCGGGAATTGCTGCCAGCTGAGGTCAATGTGATACCAATCCTCGCCGACCGGCAGGCCGTTCCAGAAATGGGTTTCGTCACTTTCGCCCGTCCACACCATTCCCTTGATGATTTCCGTTTGCGGGTAATAGTGCTGCACGACCCGTGAGGTTGGGTAACACTGACCAAGGGCGGGATTGCCGGGCTTCACAGCCGCCTTGTACGAGGTTCGTCCGTCCCAGGACGCCTCCAAAGCCTCGCGAAGGCGCAACATTCGGTCCTGGAGCTTGGTCTGGTTCGGCATGGCGACTCCCATGGGTTCCGGCATCGGATCCTGCTGAGGTTCAAGCTCGCTCCGATGGATCTTGCGTCGCACGCGACCAGTCACGCTCTCAGTCCCGATGGCGCCTTACCCTCGCGCAACGCGGCTTCGTCACTCGCAACGGGAAGCGCGCGGAACAGGGCCGCGATCATGTGGACGAAGAAATCGCACATGCGCGGATCGCCCGATTGCGCACGGCCCTCGGAGAGCCGTTCGACCCGGCGGTCGGCGACATGCATCAGGAGCGCTCCGAGCGCATATTCATAGCCCCAGACCATCGTCTCCCGTGATCGGCCGGGCAGGGCCTGCATCATCGCATCGATCAGACTATGGGCCAGGCGGTCGTAGACGCGTTCGATGATCGCGCTCGCCTCCGGTCCCGGATCCCAGGCGGTGCGGGCCACGAGCAGCGAGAATGCGTCTGCGCCGGCTTCCCGCAGGCGAATGACCGGCTCGGCCCAGGCCCGGACCAGATCCTCGACCGCATGGGGATTGGTGCCGGAGATATCGACCGCGGCAATCCTGTCGATGCGCTCGGTGACGTAGCCGCTGCGATGCGCGAAGACCGCGGAGAACAGGTCCTCCTTGCGCCCAAAGTGATAGCCGACAAGGGCAAGCGGCACCTTGGCCGCGCCCGCGATGTCGCGGACCGAAACGCCGGAATAGCCACGTTCGGCGAACAGGGCCTCGGCCGCGCTGAGGATCGCGAGCCGCCGATCTTGCGCCGCCTCGGCCTTCCGCGAACGTTTTGCCTCGACCGGTCCGGTCATGCCGCCCCCTCCATCAGCACTCCTCGTCGATGATCTTGTACGATCGTCCAAGATATCCTATCCCATTCCCGACGCCGGCAAGCCCGGCATGCGGCTGGCGGCGATGAACCTGATCGATCTGTCCATTCCCCTGGAAAACGACGTCCCGGCCGATCCGCCCTTCCAGAAGGTCAGGATCGACTACCGCCATCACGGTGAGACGGCGACGGAAATCGCCGCTGCCTTTCCGGGTCTGCGCCCCGAACAGCTTCCGGACGGCCAGGGCTGGGCGGTCGAGCAGGTCAATATCTCGACCCATAACGGCACCCATGTCGATGCCCCCTGGCATTATCATCCCACGATGGATGGCGGCGTGCGTGCCGCGACGATCGATGAATTGCCGCTCGACTGGTTCATCAGGCCGKGCGTGAAGCTCGATTTCCGCGATATGCCGGACGGGCATGTCGTGACACCCGACGAAATCGACGCCGAGCTCCGGCGCATCGGCCATCGCCTGCAGCCCTTCGAGATCGTCGTCGCCAACACCCGCGCCGGCCAGCGCTATGGCGAGTCCGACTATATCCATTCCGGCTGCGGTTTTGGGCGGGCGGCCACGCTGCATCTCGTCCGGCAGGGCATCCGCGTCGTCGGCACCGATGGCTGGAGCTGGGATGCCCCGTTCAGCCATACCGCGCGCCGCTTCGCCGAGACCGGGGACGCCTCGCTGATCTGGGAAGGCCACAAGGCCGGCCGGGAGGCGGGCTATTGCCAGATCGAGAAGCTGCACAATCTGGAAGCGCTGCCGCCGACGGGGTTCACCATCTCCTGCCTGCCGGTGAAGGTGAAGGGCGGCTCGGCCGGCTGGACCCGGGCTGTCGCCATTCTGAACGCATGACATCGCAGGCATAGGTCGAAACACAACGGCCGATCCCGGGGAGGGGCATATGGGCAAGGTCATCATCACCTGTGCGGTCACGGGCGGCATTCATACGCCGACCATGTCCGAGCACCTGCCGATCACGCCGGGCGAGATCGCCCAGCAGGCGATCGAGGCGGCGGAGGCCGGCGCCGCCATCCTGCATCTGCATGCGCGCGATCCCAGGGATGGGCGGCCGACGCCCAATCCGGCCGTGTTCATGGAGTTCCTGCCGCGGATCAAGCAGGCGACCGATGCGGTGATCAACATCACCACGGGCGGCGGTCTCAACATGACCGTCGAGGAGCGTCTTGCCGCGCCGCTTCAGGCCGCGCCCGAGATGTGCTCGCTCAACATGGGCTCGATGAACTTCGCGCTGCATCCGCTCGCCAAGCGCTACAGCAACTGGAAGCATGGCTGGGAAGAGCCCTATCTCTCCGGCACGAAGGATTTCATCTTCCGCAACACCTTTGCCGATATCGAGCGGATCTATAAGCTGCTCGGCGAGGGGCACGGCACCAAGTTCGAGCATGAATGCTACGATGTGGGCCATCTCTACAACCTCGCCCATTGCCTCGATCAGGGCTGGTTCAAGCCTCCGGTCTTCCTGCAGCTGATCTTTGGGATTCTCGGCGGCATCGGCGCCGACATGGACAATCTGATGTTCATGAAGCGCACGGCCGACAAGCTGTTCGGCAAGGACTATCAGTGGTCCGTCCTGGCCGCGGGCCGCCACCAGATGCCGTTCTGCACGCAGGCTGCGATGATGGGCGGCAATGTCCGCGTCGGCCTCGAGGACAGCCTGTTCATCGGCCGCGGGCAGCTCGCCCGCAGCAATGCCGAGCAGGTCGCCAAGATCCGGCGCATTGTCGAGGAACTCGGAATGGAGATCGCGACGCCGGCGGAAGCACGCGCCACGCTCGGGCTGAAGGGCGGCGACCAGGTGAACTTCTGAGGCGCGCCATGGCGGGGACACCCAATCCGATCGACGGCTTCACGGTCGATCCAGCGGCGATCAGCTATGTCGGCGAGTGCCTGCAGCGCCCGGAATGCATCCTGGCCGAGCCGGACGGCACGCTCTGGTCAGCCGATGCGCGCGGCGGTGTCGTGCGCATCGTCCCGAACGGGCGCCAGCGGCTGATCGTGCAGCAGGCGAGCCGCGGCTTTGCCGAGGCCGGAAACGACGAGGACCGCTTCGTCGCCGGCACCTTGCCGAACGGGCTGGCCTTTGCCCGCAATGGCGACATCCTGATCTCGAATTTCGGGACCGACCGGCTCGAGATCATGACCCGGGACGGGCAGACGCGCGTCCTGATCGACAACATCGACGGCGAGCCGATCGGCAAGGTCAATTTCGTGCTGCGCGACAGCCGGGACCGGATCTGGTTGACGATCTCGACCCGGACGAAGAACTGGATGAAGGCGATGAGCCCCGCGATCCGGGACGGCTATGTCGCGCTCTATGATGGCGGGCGCCTGCGCGTCGTCGCCGACGGCTTCCATTTCACCAACGAGATCAGGCTCGATGCCGCCGAGGAGTGGCTCTATGTCGTCGAGACCTGCGGCCGCCGCGTGACGCGGCTGCGTGTCGGCGGGGATGGCAGCCTTTCGCAGCGAGAGACATTCGGCCCCAGCGATCATGGCGCCTTCATCGACGGCATCGCCTTCGACGCCCACGGCAATCTCTGGGGCACCCATGTCATGACCGACCGCATTTTTGCGATCACGCCCGACGGCGACCTGCGCATCCTGCTCGACGATGATCGCGGCAGCGCGGCGGGCAGGGCGCTGATGGCGGCCTTCGCCCGCGACGAGGCGACGCCCGAGCTGATGCTCGCCTGTGGCGGCAGCATCGCCCCCTGGTTCGCCAGCATCACCTTTGGCGGTCCCGATCTGCGCACCGCCTATATCGGCAGCCTGAGGGGCACGCGCATTCCGACATTCCGGTCACCTGTTGCCGGATTGCCGCTGGCTCATTGGCACGGGAACGATCGACCCGCCTGACGGTCGACGGATTGGGAGGATTTGGAATGCGGATCAAGTTCGTAGCAGCGACGGTCGCGCTGGCGCTCGGGTGGCCGGGTCTCGCGGCCAAGGCGGAGGTCTCCGACGGAGTCGTCAAGATCGGCGTCCTCACCGACATGTCCGGCGTCTATTCCGACATCACCGGCAAGGGATCGGTGCTGGCGACCCGGATGGCGATCGATGATTGCCTTGCGGCCGAATGCGCCGGCATGACGATCGAAACCGTCTCGGCCGATCATCAGAACAAGGCCGATGTCGCCTCCGTGATCGCGCGCGAATGGATCGACCAGCAGAAGGTCGATGTCCTCGCCGACATGTCGAACGCCTCGCTCCAGCTCGCCTTGCCGCCGCTGCTGAAGGAGAAGAACCGGGTCGGCCTGTTTCCGGGCGGCACGGCGCGGCTGACCGGTGACGCCTGCCAGCCCGATCATATCGTGCAATGGATGTGGGACACCTATGTCCAGGTCTCCGGGGTCGCGAATGCGCTGACGAAGCCCGGCTCGAAATGGTATCTGGTGACGGCGAATTATGCGCTGGGACACCAGCTCGAAGCCGATACCAAGACCCTGGTGACGGCCAAGGGCGGGAACTATCTCGGCTCGGTCCGGCATGCCTTTCCCGCAACCGAATTATCGTCGCAGCTCCTGACCGCGCAAGGCTCGGGCGCCGACATCATCGCGCTGGCCAATGCCGGTGGCGACACGATCGCCGGGATCAAGACGGCTCGGGACTTTGGCGTCGGCCAGGGCGCCCAGAAGCTGGTCGCCTTCTTCATGACCGTGATGGATGTGAAGAGCGTCGGCCTCCAGGGCGCGCAGGGCACCGTGCTGACGGAAGGCTTCTACTGGAACCTGGATGATCGGACGCGCGCCTTCTCCGAGCGCTTCAAGGCGAAGAACGGCACCGTTCCCTCGGCCATCCATGCCGGAATCTATTCGGCGGTCCGGCATTATCTCAAGGCGGTCGCAGCCGCGAAATCCGACGACGCCAAGACCGTCATCGCCAAGATGCGCGAGATCCCGATCGAGGACGATGTCGTGCGCAGCGCGAAGCTGCGCGAGGACGGACGCATGGTCCATGACTTCTACGTCTTCCAGGTGAAGAAGCCGGAAGAGTCGAAGGGCGACTGGGACTTCTACAACCTCGTCGCGACCATCCCCGGAGACCAGGCCTTCCGCTCGCTCGCAGACGGCGCCTGCCCGGCTCTCAAGAAATAGAKAGGCGTCGCCGATGGTCTGGGGTTGGGGACGTCATCGCCCTGGCCTCCAGGCCAGCAGCGACGCCGCCCCGCGCGCGCCGCCGGTTTCGTGGAGACCGGGACGGGGTGTTCGGAGACACTGGAGGTGGCGCCTGTACCACCTTCCGGCTCATCCCCATCTATGTCATGATCACTATCATTGACTTCGCGCATTGCTTCGACCTGACGCAATGGAGCCGGCGGCTCGAGCGGAGGCTGCATGTCGCTCCTTGATCTGAATGACGTGGTCAAGCGCTACGGCCAGCACACGGTCTTGAATGGCGTGTCGCTCACCGTCGCGAAGGGGGAGATCGTCGCCGTCATCGGCCGCTCGGGCTCGGGCAAGAGCACCTTGCTGCGCTGCGTGAACGGGCTGGAGCCTATCCAGGGCGGCACCATCTCCTTCAACGGCACCGTGGTCAACGATCCCGGCACGGATCTGCGCAAGCTGCGCCAGCATGTCGGCATCGTGTTCCAGAGCTTCAATCTCTTCCCGCATCTCAGCGCCGAGGAGAACATCACGCTCGCGCCCAATGTGGTGAAGGGGGTGCCGCTGGCCGAGGCACGGCACCTGGCTGAAACCGTGCTGCGAAAGGTGGGACTGGCCGAGAAGATCGACGTCTATCCCGATCAGCTCTCCGGCGGTCAGCAGCAATGTCTGGCCATCGCGCGTTCGCTGGCGATGTCGCCGCAACTCATCCTGTTCGACGATCCGGAGCTGGTCGGCGAGGTGCCGAAACTGCTGGAGGAGATGGTGCGCGACGGCATGACCATCATGCTGGTGACCCACGACATCGGCTTTGCCTGCAAGGTCGCCAACCGCGTGGCGTTCATGCACCAGGGCCTGATCTGGGAGGAAGGTCCCGCGGCCGCGACGCTCGCCCGGCCTCGCACGCCGGAGCTGGAGACGTTTCAAAGCGCTGTCCTATTGCATTGAGCTCACCGCCGGCAGGAGCAAATTAAGCGGGTCGAACGTCCGCTTAAGGGGGGCAGCTGCTGGCGAGGGCGGAGATCGAGGGGCATGAGGATGCACGTCAGTCGGGAACCGCGGGCTTTAGCGAGCGAGTTTCACGACAGACCGCGCCTGGCCTCACATCGTCCCCAGCAAGGCTGCAGCTGCCAGCAGCGCCCCGGTCAGGATGTTCGCCAGGAACAAGCCAAAATTCACGTCCGGGCGGGCAAGGTCTATCCGCCAGGTCTGCCAGGCCAGATGCGCGGCGATCAGCAGCATGCCGATGGCGTAAGGCGGCGACATGCCCAGCAGCCAACCGCCGAGCGACCAGGCTGAAAGCGTCAGGGCATAGAACAGCCCAATCCACGCCTTGCCGTGCCGCCCGAACAGGATCGCCGTCGATTTCAGGCCGAGGCGGCTATCATCCTTCACGTCGACATAGGCATAGACGGTATCGTAGCCGATCTGCCAGGCGATGGCCCCGGCCCACATCAGCACCGCGCCGGGCGGGATATGCCCCGCGACCTCGGCCCATGCCATGAGCATCCCCCAATTGAAGGCCGCGCCCAGGACGGCCTGCGGCCAATGGGTGAAACGCTTGCAAAGCGGGTAGATGAACACGAGTGGGAGTACGCACAGCGCGACCAGAGCTGTGTATGGGGCGAGGACAAGCAGCAGCGCAGCCGCCAGCGCAAGCTGCACGCCCAGAAAGACGAAAGCTTGTCGCGTGCCGATCTGCCCGCTTGCCAACGGCCTGAAGCGGGTTCGCTCGACATGGCCGTCAAAGTTCCGATCGGCGATATCGTTGATGGTGGAGCCGGCGCTTCGCATCAGCAACGCACCGAGAGAGAAGATGGCCAGGAGCCCGAGGTCGGGAACGCCATCGGAGGCCTGAATCAGGGCGGCCCAACAGGGGAACAGCGTGAGCCATATGCCCACGGGGCGATCGAGCCGCGCCAGCCGCGTATAGGGCCGCCATGGGCCGGAAGCCGGCGATCGACCCAATCGCCCTGATGGATGTCGCTCAAGTCCGGGCGGCTTGCAGTTGTCATGGCCAGATCTATGTCCTGTCGCGAACTTCCGATGAACGCGACAGTCTTGTCCGCGATTCCAGCACCATCGCAGAATGGAATTTGTGCGCCAAGGATCGAAGCCGGCAATGGGGGCGACGCGGCGCGCCATCCGCTTCCGACAAGCGCTCCCGCAGCATGTCGCGGATTTCCGGCGGCGTCTGTCATATCGTGAGAAGAAGCGGTCGATGGTCCGAGACCTCGGGATGCTCGACCACCGTGAATTCGATCACGTCGATGCTGCTGCGCACGAGCATATAGTCGGCGTAGCGACCCGCCTTCTTGTAGTGCGAGGTTCGGGTGTCGGTGCATCCGGTCGCCGTGACGAGGTCGTGCAGGCCGATCTCGGCCAGGATGTCGAACGTCCGGCTGCCAGGTTCGACATTGAAATCGCCGCAGACGACCAGGCGCTCCCCGGGCGGCGCGACATTCGCGATCAAGCGCGCGAAGCGCGTCGCCTGCTCCAGGCGCTCTTGTGTGTCCTGCTTGCCCGCGAGGTCGCGAAGCCCGTGCATATGCGCGATGGTGATCGGCCACCCCCGTTCGAAATCGAAAAGTCGGATGACATGAGCATTGCGCGACCTGGGATGGTCTCCGTAGCCATCCCAGGAGAACGCCCTGTGCACGAAGCCTTGTGCCTGCCCGATGATCGGATAGGCAGATCGCACGAATGTCGCCAGGCCCCATTGCGAGGGCACGGGTTTGCCGTCGTCCCAGAGAACGCCCTGCGCCGCCGGGAAGAACATCGCGGTATGGTCGGGCAGAGCCGCGCCAATATCGCGGAAAAAGTTTGCACGCTGGGGAAGAACATGATCGCCGTCGCGGTAGGTCAGCCAGTCCTTTGACGACGAAGGCGTATGCACGACTTCCTGCAGGCAGAGGATGTCGGGTAGAGCGCTGCGGAGATAGGCGTCCGATGCGGAGAGAGCGCGGATCACGCGGAAATCCCGGACAATGACTAGCGCCTTGTCGCGCTGCGCGGCAATTGCCGACACGTGCTGCACCGTCCGTCGTGCGGCCGTTGCGGAGAGACGCGTATCGGAAGGTCCGATACGCGCCGGGTCTTCTCAGTTGATCGACTTGATGCTGCCGAAGATATCGTCGAGCGCCTTGGCGTGCGTCTCGCGCTCTTCGTCATTGCCCCAGACGGTGATCATGATCATCCGGCCGCTGCCGGCCGGCATCAGGATGAAATCGACTGTCGTCGGGCCGTTCGCGTCAGTGGTGCGGAACTGGAAGACGGTCGAGGAAATCCCGTTGATCGGGACTTCTGCCTGGATCGGCTTCACCTGCTTGATCTTGTTTTCCTTCATCCAGGATTCGTTCGTGGCCATCATCTTGTCGATCTCGCGGGCATGCGCGAACTCGACCKAGAAGAAGATCGCCTCGTCCTGCGGGCGCGCGGAGTAGCCGAACTCGATCTCCTGCGTCTTCCAGTTGTTMGGAACGGTCAGCGTAATGGCCGGGTTCTTGTCGGGAACCGCGAAATTCTTGGCGGCGGCAGGCACGACGCACAGAAGCGCGGCGGCGAAAGCCGCAAGGCAGAGACGGGCGATAGACATGCGAGAGTTCTCAAGAGCCAGGTGACACATGTGACCTGCAGCCCGCTCGTTTCCTCTGCGCCACCAATGGCGCTGACGCAATGCCGATGGACCGGCCGTGCCGCGTAAACTTTAACCGGCCCGGCATTCGCCAGGGGATCGCAGGCGAAGGAGCATTTGACTGCCCATTATACGGGCGGTTCTTCAGTCGGCGATCGAACGAATGACCCGCGCCGGATTGCCACCGACAAGGGTGTTCGAAGGAACGTCCCTGGTGACGACCGAAGCCGCCGCGACGACCGAATTCTCTCCGATCGTCACGCCACCGATGATGGTCGCACCGGCTGCGATCCAGACATTTCTCCCGATCGCGATGGGCTTTGCGGTGACGCGGGCGCGCCGTTGGGACGGCTCAAGGGGGCGGCCGGTCGTGATGATGCTCACATTCGGCCCGATCAGCACGTCGTCGGCAATATCGAGCCCGCCGAGATCATAGAAGGTGCAGTTCTGATTGACGAAGACATTGCGCCCGACACGGATATTGACCCCATTTTCCGTATAGAACGGCGGTATCAACACGAAACTGTCGTCGACCCTCTTGCCGATGAGATCGCTGAACAAGGCCCGGACTTCATCGGCATCGTTATAGGTCAAACGGTTGAGGGTGGCGGTGATCGTCATCGCCCGCTTGACGTTTGCCGACATCGCCGCCGATTCCGGCGTTCTCCTGGGAATGAACCTGGTGCGATCATCATTCGCCATTCGGTATTGTCCTCCGGGCGCGGTCAAGCGAGGTCCCGGTGCATGACAGCGCCGCCGGGATTCGCTGAGGGTAGCTGCAAATCGCCGGGATAAGCGTCCAAACGTCCAGGCGCGTCCACTCCCAGGCAGGCATTCAGCTTTGGTTTTCCAAGGCCGTCCGCAGCATGTCGTAGGTGGGCGCCAGGTCACGAAGGGCGGTCGCCGCAACGGCGTCGTTGCCGACAACCAGCGGATATTGCATCGCGCCGATCAGGCGCGCCTGCCTGTCGGCAATCCGCGCGGCCTCGGCATAGCCGGCGCGCGCCAGGCAGGCTGCGGCATCGACCGCGCGGCGGGCGCCGACCCTGACCGCGAAATGGACCATATGGCCGCGCAGCGCCTCGTCGCATCGCGCCTCGATCCGTGCCGCCAGGGCTTCGGCTGCTTCGCCATTGCCGAGGCTTCCGGCCGGCATGCCGAGATCGCCGTCCATCGACAGCCAGCGGATCGCCGCCGGGACGGACGCACGGATCGTCTCCACCTCGCTGACCTCTGCGACGCGCCTGAAGGCGGTTCGCATGGTGTAGGGCGCGCCATAGATCAGCGTGCTGGCGCTCCAGGCGGCCATGAAATCGGCGACCGGCAGGGTGGCATAGGGATAGCCTTGCGGATCATGCATCACCACGCGCTCATTATCCGCTTCAAGGACGACGACGTAGTGGTCGGCCTCGATCGGTCCACGCATGCCCGGCTGGTGCCGCAGATGCCCCATCTCGACCGGGCCGATCCAGACCGGTCCGCCAGCCAGCGCCGCCTTGAGCCGGGCGAGGGCCTCCTCGGCCTCGCCGCCCTGCGTGACCGTCGATGTCCAGCCGAGCGACGAAAGCGCGTCCTCAAAGCCCTTCTCCGGGTCCCAGCCATAGGGATCGAAGAATGGCAGCGTGCCGCCGATCAACTGCATGCCGAACGGACTGCCGATGGCGATCTCGATCACCGCGGTGGAGGGCGCGTCGGCCCCGAACATCATCGCGAAGGAATTGGCGTAGCAATAGGGGCCGGAGCCCGTATAGGAAAAATGCGTCATGGCGGGCTCGCTTACAGGGTGATCGGATAGGCGACATCGAAACGTGCGCCGCCGGTTCCGGGATAGGTTTCGCAGGGGCTGTCGCTGCAGCTCAGATCGCTTCGTGCGTCGAGCCACGCCTCGATCGCGTCATAGACGCGCAGGACGAGCGGGAAATCTTCATAAGCCCTGGGCACCGGCAGATAGGCCTCGCGCCGCGCCGGCTGCAGCCATAGGCGCAGGTCGCCGGCAGGTTCCAGGCTGCCCTCATAGGCGATGGCGACCTCGACCAGACCTTCGCTGTCGCGGCTGACGAGGCTGTGGCAATGCACGCTCATCGGCCCGTCGCCCGGCAGGCCCGAGCCCCGCAGATGGGCGCGGATATCGGCCTCGGCGCTGGCGACGAAATCGTCGAGGGCCTCGACGCCGACGTGGCGCTGGCGGGACACGACCTTGCTGGCCTCGATCTCGCGCAAGCTTATCGCCAAGGCCAAAGCGGGTTCACCACCGTCGGCGTGTCGGGCAAGCGCCCGAACACCCTCGGTCTGCTCTGCCAGAAGCTCGTTTTGCGCGCTGAGCCATGCCTGCAGTTCGACGGCGCGCGCCTCGGGTGCAAGCGCGACAAGCTGCCCGACACGCGCCACCGGCAGGCCGAGCCGCCGCAGCCTCGCGATCAGTCGCGCCCGTGGCGCCTGCTCGGGGGCGTAATAGCGGTACCCGGTCTGCGGATCGACGTAGGCCGGCACGAGCAGGCCCTGTTCGGCATAGAGCCGCAACGCCTTCGGAGACAGCCGCGTGGCGGCGCCGAAACGTCCGGCAAGAAGATAGGAATCGCTCATGAACCCATCTCTAGAGTCAGCCCTTGGGGCGAGGTCAAGCGCCCGAAGGAGCCTGCGCCATGGCGGCCCGACCTCGGCCTTCCAGTCTCCGGGCTGGCGATGTCATCGGGCTTCATGGCACGATCCGACCCTTGCCATTCAGACGTGGAGCGCCTGATGACCAATGCCAGCGCCGGGAACCCCGTTGCCGACGAGGCTCCGACTCATCCCGAGGAAATCAGATCCGAGTTCGACCTGCGTGTCGGCAAGCACATCACCCTGCAGGGACGGGCGCGGATCACTCCGGCTGGCTTGATCTGCTCCGGGCTCGCGGTCGCCATGGTGACGTTTGCTCTGGGCTACGTTGCCCGCTCGCTCCCAGCGCGGCGGCGCTGAGCCTTCGGACCGGCATGGTCCATCGCCCCTGCGCCCGTTCATCCGGGCTGTCCTGGTCAAAGCGGCCGACAGCCAACTCCGACCCATCGCGGACGCTCGCAGGCCTTGCCCTGATCGACTGGCCTGCCGCATCCGGCGAGCGCTATAAGGCGCGGCTCGAGAGGATGAGGACAGCGATGTTCACCGGCATTGTTCAAACCGTAGCGCGGGTTGCAGCCATTGAGGACGACAATGGCATCCGGACCTTCACGCTCGATTTCCCCGCAGGGTTTACCGAAGGGCTCGGCATCGGGGCCAGCGTCGCCGTGGATGGCGTCTGCCTGACGGCAACGACGATCATGTCCACTGAGCGGGTGCTCTTCGACGTCATGCTCCAGAGCCTCGCGGTCACCACGCTGGGGGATTGTGGGCCGGGCAGCATGGTCAATGTCGAACGGGCGGCGAAGGATGGCGCAGAGATCGGTGGGCACCCTCTCTCGGGCCATATCGACTTCGCAGCGCGGATCGACCTCATCAAGGAATACGGAGGCAACAAGGCCATCCGGTTCTCCATCCCTCGGCCCTTCGAGCGGTACATCTTCCCGAAAGGCTACATCGCCATCAACGGATGCAGCCTGACGGTCTCGGAGTGCAACAAGGCCGAGGGCTGGTTCGAGATCTGGCTTATCCCCGAGACGCGCCGGGTGACGAATCTCGACGCCAAGCGAGAGGGTGACGCGGTCAATGTCGAGATCGAACGGGGGACTCAGGTGGTTGTCGACACGGTGCGGGACACCGTCGCGGAAAGCCTCGGCGAGCTGCGCCCGTTGCTCGAGGCCCTGCTGAAGGAACGTGGCCTGGCTCTGCAGGACTTGGTGACGCCATCGGCCCTGTTGCCTCCCCGTCACTGAGGGGGCGCGGCCTCTGCGCCTTGTGGAGCTCGTTCTGCCTGAACGCCAACCGATATCGTCAGTCTTCATCTGAACCGGCCAGGACCGGGCCCTCCTGAAGGCGTCTGGGTGGCTCAGACGCTGCCCCATGGTCCTGGTCCAGCTTGACCTTCGTTCTGGCCGATCGTGAGGACCAGAACAGGGCGCACGGCATCCCGCATGGCGAGGAAGCGCAGCCCTTTCGACGGGCGCCTGGCCTGCGGGACGACGATGGTCCTTCCGCCCCGCGCGACCGGCATCCTCGCCCCCTAGCAATTTGCCCCCAATGCTCGCAGATTATGTATTGGGTTGCAGCTGGGATCGAACCATGACTGCCCACAGCGCTCAGGTAACGAGACCGCCCGCTGCCCTGCCGGTCGCCGCCACGCTCGGCGCTCTCGGCGTCGTCTATGGCGATATCGGAACAAGTCCGCTCTATGCCTTGCGGGAAGCGGCGAGGGCGGCGACCCAGGGCGGCAGCCTCAGCCAGGATGCGGTGCTCGGCATCGTCTCGCTCATCCTGTGGGCGCTGATCCTGATCATCTCCATGAAATACGCGCTGCTGATCCTGCGTGCCGATAATCGCGGCGAGGGCGGCATCGTCGCCATGCTGGCCCTGCTCTCGGCCCGCAACGCCGAGCCGGGGAGCTGGCGCGCCTATCTCCTGATCGTCGGCCTGATCGGTGCGGCGCTGCTTTACGGCGACGGCGCCATCACTCCGGCGATCTCGGTGCTGAGCGCCGTCGAAGGCCTGAAGCTCGACGCGCCGGCGCTGCAGCATGTCGTGGTGCCATTGACCGTGGTCGTCCTGATCGGCCTGTTTGCCGTCCAGAAGAAGGGCACAGGCTTCATCGGCGCGATCTTCGGTCCGGTCATGCTTGGCTGGTTCATCATCATCGCGCTGCTTGGCCTCCACGGCATCGCCCAGGCGCCCGGCGTGCTTGTGGCGCTGAGCCCGCTCTACGCCGTCAATTTCCTGATCCACCAGGACTTCCATGTCAGCTTCGCCATTCTCGGCGCGGCATTCCTGGCCGTCACCGGCGGCGAAGCCATGTATGCCGACATGGGACATTTCGGCCGCCTGCCGATCAGGCTCGCCTGGTTCGGCATTGCCCTGCCGGCGCTCGTGCTGAACTATTTCGGTCAGGCCGGACTCCTGATCACCGACAGCGCCGCGCTGGATAATCCATTCTACCAGCTGGCGCCGGACTGGGCGCATTATCCGCTGGTCGCCCTTGCCACAGTGGCGACCGTGATCGCCTCGCAAGCCATCATTTCCGGGGTGTTCTCGCTGACGCAGCAGGCGATCCAGCTCGGCTTCCTGCCCCGCATGCATATCGAGCACACGGCAAGCCACGAGATCGGCCAGATCTATGTGCCGCTGGTGAACTGGCTGCTGGCGGCGGCGACGCTCGGCGCGGTGATCGGCTTCGGCTCGTCCGATGCGCTGGCAGGCGCCTATGGCATCGCCGTCTCCCTGCTGATGGCCATCACCACCCTGTTGGCCGCGCTCGTTGCGCTGCACTGGGGCTACCCGCCGCTGATCGTGATTGCGGTCAACGGCTTCTTCCTCGTCATCGACTGCATCTTCTTCGCCGCGAACACGACCAAGCTGTTCGAAGGCGGCTGGTTCCCGCTCCTGCTTGCGGCCGCGGCCGCCTTCGTGATGCTGACCTGGCGCAGCGGCGTCAAACTGGTCGAGCGCGCCCGCCGCAATCTGCGCCAGCCGGAGGAGGAGCTGATCGAGAGCGCGGTCGCGACCTGCTGCTCGCGGCTGCCCGGAACCGCCGTCTTCATGGCCTCGGCTCCCCATGGCGTGCCGCTCGCGCTGACGCAGTTCGTCAAGCACAACCGCGTCCTGCATGAGCGCATCCTGCTGGTCACGGTCGTCATCGCAGAGGTCCCCCGCGTCGAGGAGGATGGCCGCGTCGAGGTGATCGAACTCCATGAGAGCATCACCCGGATCATCCTGCATTTCGGCTTCATGCAGTATCCGAGCATCGCCGACGGACTTCGTATGGCCTGCGAACAGGGCAGGCTGCCCGGAGTGGACCCCACCCAGATCACCTATTTCATCAGCCGCGAGACGATCATCCCGACCAAGCAGATCGCCGGCATGGCGGTCTGGCGGGAAACGCTGTTCGCCTTCCTGCAGCGCAATGCCGAGCGCTCGGCTGCGTTTTTCGGCGTGCCGACCAAGCAGGTGGTCGAGCTCGGAACCGAGATCGAGATCTGACGGGCATGGGCAAGCGGCTGCCTTTACCCGTTAGCAGCGGACCAGTTGCGGCTTTGCACTGACCGCGTCCTGCTCGTCCTCGCTGACGGTGCGCCAGAATTGCTCAACGACCGGACGGGAATTCGACAAGGACCGATAGAGCCGGATATCGACCGTCAGGTCCCAGCTGGCATCGGCGGCGCGCACGAGTTGCCCGCTGGCAAGATCGAGCCGCACGATGCTCTCCGGTATCCAGGCCAGCCCCCAACCGGCCAGAGCCATCGCCTTCAGGCCTTCCGACATCGTGTTCTCGTGGATCGTGATGCGTTCGAGCGCTCGTCTCGCGAAGAGATCCGCCAGCACGTGATGGAAGAACGATCCGGCGCCATAGGCGAGGTGCCGCGCCGGGGTCGCTCCCGGCTCGATC
This sequence comes from Allobosea sp. 05T439, assembly GCF_056396005.1. Classification (NCBI taxonomy): domain Bacteria; kingdom Pseudomonadati; phylum Pseudomonadota; class Alphaproteobacteria; order Hyphomicrobiales; family Alloboseaceae; genus Allobosea; species Allobosea sp. 05T439. The sequence continues at coordinate 118,636 of NZ_JBFTKP010000014.1, forward strand.
CGGTGAAGCGGGCGACCGCTGGCGTCGGGGGCCGAAACCGGGACGACGCGMTCGTCGCCCAATCGCATATGGATGATGTCGCTGTCCCCGATGAAAACCGGCACCGCGCTATGCGAGTAGATCAGCAGAAAATCGCTGCCGCCTTCCCGCAGCGAGGTCACGAGGGAATCGATCCCGTTATTGTCCGCGCTCACTCTCGTCCGCAGCCCGCCGAAGCGGGGCTCGATGCGCCGCAGCCATTGCGGGAAAAAGGTCAGCGACAGCGTGTGGAGCGCCGCGAAGGACAGGGTGTTTGCACGCAGGCCCTGCTTCTCCCGCAGCTTGTCCCTGGCGCGATACAGGTCCTGCAACAGCTCCTGCGCGGTCCCGCGGAAATTCTCGCCTGCCGAGGTCAGCCGGACCGGATAGGAGGCCCGATCGACGAGGGGCAAGCCGACCCAATCCTCGAGTTGCCTGATGCGGCGGCTGAAGGCGGACTGGGTGACATGGCGTTCGGCAGCGGAACGGGAGAAGCTTGCCGTGCTCGCAAGGCTGAGGAAATCCTCCAACCATTTGACCTCCATGGCGTCCTCCCTAACGCGACAKGGTCGCAGCGCCCGGCCGCGTCCAGGGCGATGCCGCGTCGACATCCACCTCCGTCCGCCCCACGGCCGGGCTAGTCCGCATCGAGGCCGACCAGCGCACGATCATAGCCGGCACTGGCTGCGATGAGCCTCTGCGTGTAGCCGCTATGGGCGCGCGCCGACATCAGGTCGGCGACGCCGAGCTCCTCGATCAGCTTGCCCTGGTTCATCACGGCGAGCCGGTTGCACAGATTGGCGACGACGGGCAGGTCGTGGCTGACGAGGACGCAGGTGAGGCCCTGTTCGACCTGGATGTCGCGGAGCAGGTTGAGAACCTCGGCCTGGACGGAGACGTCGAGAGCCGAGGTCGGTTCGTCGAGAAACAGGATGCGGGGCTCGAGGATGAGAGCCCGCGCGATCGCCACGCGCTGGCGCTGGCCGCCGGAGAGCTGGTGCGGGTAGCGGTAGCGGTAGCTCTCGCCAAGACCGACCTGGGCAAGCACGCGGGAGACGCGCGGGCCGATGCCGGCGATGCCGTGCACCACCAGCGGCTCCGAGAGAATGGTGTTGACGGTGTGCCGTGGGTGCAGGGAGCCATAGGGATCCTGGAACACCATCTGGGCCATCCGGTAGAACGCGAGATCGCGCACCGGTCCCACGGTCTTGCCGGCGATCCTGATGGTCCCCGACCATTGCCGGTTGAGGCCGGCAAGGCACCGCAGGATTGTCGTCTTGCCGCAGCCGGACTCGCCCACGAGCCCGTAGACGGTCGCTTCGGGAATCGAGAAGGAGACGTCGTCGACGGCGACGGACTGGTTTTCACCCGCGCCGAAGGCGACGCGCAAATGGCTGACTTCGATCATGCTTCCGCCGGAATGGGTTCGTTGCGCCAGGACGGGTCGCGCTCCAGCACCCGCAGGCGCTTATGGCCGTCCTCGAGCCGGGGCAGTGAGGCCAGCAGCCCGCGCGTATAGGGATGTTTCGCCTGGTGAAGGTCCGCGGCGGGGCATCGCTCCACGATGCGCCCGGCATACATGATCAAGACCTCGTCGCAGAAGGTCGAGACCAGGTTGAGGTCATGGCTGATGAACATCAGGCCGATGCCGCGGGTGGTGACGAGCTCGTCGAGAATGGCCAGGACCTGGAGCCGGACGGTGACGTCGAGCGCCGAGGTCGGCTCATCCGCGATGATCAGCTCGGGCTCGGGAATGAGCATCATGGCGATCATGATGCGCTGGCCCATCCCGCCCGAGACCTCGTGCGGGTAGAGCGCGAAGACGCGCTTGGGATCGCGGATGCGGACCGCCGCCAGCATCTCCAGCGCCCGCTCGTTCGCTTCGGCGCGGGAGGCGCGATGATGCACGCGAAAGGCTTCGGCGATCTGATGCCCCACCCGCATGACTGGGTTGAGCGAGTATTTCGGGTCCTGCAGGATCATCGAGACGCGCTTGCCGCGGATGCCGAGCATCTCGTTTTCGCTCAGGCCTGCGAGCTCGGTCTCGCCCAGTTTCATGGACTTGACGGTGGAGGTCGCTCCCGACGGCAACAGGTTGAGGATCGCCCGCCCGGTCATTGACTTGCCGGAGCCGGACTCGCCGACGATGCCGACCTTGTTCCGGCCGACCTCGAAGCTGATGCCGCGCACGGCCTCCACAAGGCCGCGCGGGCCGGGAAAGCCGACGCGCAGGTCCTCGACCGTGAGGATGGGGCTCTTTGTGGTCCCGGACATCGTCCCCTCCCTCACGAGCGCGGGTTGAGCATGTCGCGCAACCCGTCTCCGAACAGGTTGAAGGCGAGGCTGACGGTCAGGATGGCCAGGCCGGGCATGGCGGCGAGATACCAGTGCTCGAGCAGGTATTGTCTCGCCGTCGAGAGCATGGCGCCCCATTCCGGCGTCGGGGGCTGGGCGCCCAGGCCGAGGAAGCCGAGGCCGGCTGCGGTCAACGCGACGCTGGCCATGCTCAGCGTCACCCGCACGACGACCGAGGGCAGGCACATCGGCATGACGTGCTTGAAGATGATCCGMGGTGTCGAGGCCCCCATGACGCGGACGGCATCGACATAGTCGCTGGAGCGGATCGTCAGGGTTTCCGCCCTGGCGAGACGGGCGATCCCCGGCCAGGAGGACAGCGCGATGGCGATGATCGCATTGTGCAGGCTCGGGCCCAGGGCGGAGACGAAGGCCAGCGCCAGGATCAGGCTCGGGAAGGACAGGAAGATGTCGGTGATCCGCATCAGCAGCGCTTCGACCCAGCCTCCGAGATAACCGGCCGTCGCGCCGATGCACAGGCCGATCGGCCCGACGATCACGGCAACGAGGCCGACGATGTAGAGCGTGGTGCGGGCGCCATAGACGATGCGGCTGAAGACATCCCGGCCGAGCTCGTCCGTTCCGAGCCAATGCGCGGCGCTCGGGCGCTGAAGCCGTTCGGCCAGGACCTGGTCGAAGGGCGAGTGGGTGGCGATCCACGGCGCCATCAGCGCGACCAGCCCGATCACCAGCAGGACGACCACGCCGATGACGGCGAGGGGGTTCGCGGCCAGGCGCAGCCAGGCGAGGTAGAAGCTCTGCATCCAGGCCTGGAAGCCCGATTGCGGTGCCTCGGCGAGAAGCCAGGATCGCAACGAAGCGTTGCGCTCGAAGGAATGAGCCGTCATCGGGTGCGCGGATCCAGGAAGCGGTAAAGGAGATCGGTGATCAGGTTCAGGCAGATGAAGACCAGACCCACGATCAATGTGCAGGCGAGAACGGCGTTCATGTCGCCGATCATCAGGGCGGTCGTCAGGTACTGACCGAAGCCGGGCCAGGCGAAGACCGTTTCGGTGAGCACCGCTCCTTCGAGCAGCCCGCCATAGGAAATCGCAATGACCGTGGCGAGCTGGACCAGCACGTTGCGGAAGGCATGACCCCAGACCACGCGCCGCCGCGAGAGCCCTTTGACCCGCGCCGTGGTGATGTATTCCTGGCTCAGCTGATCGAGCATGAAGCTCCGGGTCATGCGGCTGATATAGGCCATCGAGGAATAGCCGAGCAGGAGAGCCGGCAGGATGATGTGCCGCGCGGCGCTGACGAACACGTCCCAGTCGCCCGCCAGTGCTGAATCGACGAGCAGCAGCCCCGTCCGCTTCGGCACGGCGTCGAGATAGAAGATATCCACCCGGCCGGAGCCGCCGACCCAGCCGAGCCAGGCATAGAAGACGATCAGCCCCATCAGGCCGAGCCAGAAGATCGGGACGGAATGGCCGATCAGCGACAGGAGCCGCACGGCGTGGTCGATCGGTTTTCCCCGATAGACCGCAGCGGCGACGCCGAAGGGGATGCCGAGCCCGCTGCCGATCACGATGGCGACGGTGGCAAGCTCGACCGTCGCGGGAATGACATGTCTGAGATCGTCGGCGACGGGATTGCCGGTGAAGATCGCCCGCCCGAAATTGCCGCTCAGCATGTCGCGCAGGAACATGACGAACTGGATGTAGAGCGGCTGGTCGAGCCCGAGCTTGATGCGCACGTTCTCGTAGACGCTGGCATCGGCCTTCTCGCCGACGACCGCGGCGATCGGGTCGAACGGCAGCACGCGCCCGATGAAGAAGGTCAGGGCCAGCAGGCCAAGCAGGGTGAGCGCGACGGAAAGCCCGCCGCGCAGGGCCGGCGCTGCCCAGCGCGGCAGGCGCAGGCGGGCGTTTCGGCGCGGCGCGAGACCGGTCAGGGAGCTCACGCCTCACTCCTTCTCGATCGTGTCGTAAAAGAACTCCGAGCCGTTATATTCGAAGCGCTTGACCCGCTTGTGCAGGGCCATCGCGCCCAGCCGCTGGAAGATGCCGATGATCGGCGCCTCGCGCATGTGGCGGCGCTGCATCTCGGCATAGAGCGCGGTGCGCTTGGCGGGGTCGCGCTCCACCTGCGCGGCCTCGACCTGCTGCTTGAACCAGGCGTCGGGCGCCCATGCGGCACGCCAGGCCAGGAAATTCGTCGCCTTCGCGGCATCGCTGTTGTCGGGGTTATACGCCATCCGCAGCGCCATATCGTTGGCATCGGGATAATCGTAATCATAGACCGCCATCAGCATCTGGAAGTCGCGGCTGCGCATCAGGGTGTAGAGCTGCGCCGTCGCCATGGTGCGAATATCCAGCGTCACGCCGACCTTCGCGGCATTCTGCTGGAAGTTCTGCGCGAGATCCGGAAACGGGTAATTCGTCATCGTCAGGACGGTCTTCTTGAAGCCGTCGCCATAGCCTGCCTCGGTGAGGAGGGCCTTTGCCTTGGCGATGTCCAGCCGATAGGGGTCCTCGCCCTTCGGCAGCGCCCCGAACACGCCGGCCGGCACGAAGCTCTGGCGGATTTCGGCGCGCCCCTTCTGCACGGTCTCCTTCAGCCCCTGATAATCGATCAGGTAGCGAAAGGCCTCGATGACCTTCGGGTTGCTGAGGATCGGGTCCTTCTGGTTCAGCGCGAGATAGACACTGTCGAGGCGCGGCTGAAACTGAAAGCGCAGTTCCGGATTGGCCACCATGGCCGCCAGTGACGAGGCTTCGACCGACTTGGCGTAGTCGATGTCGTTCTTTTCGAGCAGGAGCCTCTGCGCGCCCGGTTCCGGGACATGCCGCACGATGATCCGCTTCATCGCCGGCGCGCCCTTCCAGTAGGTCGGATTGGCTTCCAGGATCGCGACTTCCTGGGCGCGCAGCGTGTTCAGGCGGTAGGGGCCGTAGCAGGCGACATTCGTGTTCAGCCAGCCGGCGCCGAGATCGCCGTCCTTCTCGCGCGCCATGATCGTGTCGCGGTCGAGGGCCGACCCCATGCGGTGGTTGGTGAAGGCAAAGGGCGTCACCGAGGGCGCCAGATCCTTGGCGAGGGTGATGACGAGCGTGTGGTCGTCCGGTGTTGCGATCTGATCCGGCGAGGTGAGCCCCCAGTCGCGCATCAGGCTCGCGCTGACCAGGTTGAGCTTGATCGACCGGCGCATGGCCCAGGCGATGCTCGACGAGGTGACCGCATTGCCAGACGGGAAAACCATGCCGCGCCGCAGCGCGAACGTCCAGGTCTTCCCGTCCGGGGAGCTCGACCATGTCTCGGCGATACCGGCKACGACTTTCGAAGGATCCTTGTGATCCAGCGAGAGCAGCGGCGTGCACATCTGCCGCAACAATTCGTTGGGAAACGACTCGTTGGCTGCAGCCGGATCGAACGTGATGAGGTCGCTCGCCATGACGAATACGTCCTTGGGCGTCGCGGCCTGTCCCGGAGCCACGGCAAGGCCGAGCAGGAACGAGCCCGCGAGAGCGGCTCGGGTCAATCTGCGTAACATAGCGAACGCTCCCCATGCGGATCGACATCAGCGGAAGGGCCGCCTCGATCACGATATTCTTGAGGGCAGGATGTTTGAAAAGACGAGCGGTATCAAGATAACAGTTATGGGTTAATTGCATAAACTCAATACATTTTCGAATACATTGCAATAAGTATTCGATACACCCCGCATATTTGCGATATCGCTTGACTCTCATACTGCAAGATACTTCAGTTTGGAAAATTATCTAGGGATGGAACGCGAATATGTCTCTGTTTGCATCGAGCGTCGCCTCTGTCGGGGATTGGATGCTGCCGTTGAAATGTGCCGTTGCGGCGTCGACCCTGGCGCTGGGGCTTGCCCCTCCGGCTCAGGCGCAGCCGTCAAACCCCTGGGAGGCGGTCGAGCATCCCCGGCCGGGCCGGTTGCCGGCCGATCTGGAGCGCCCCGGCGAGCAGGCCTGGTTCGTCCCGGTGGGCCGGGATGCGCAGGGGGCCGAGATCCTGCTGCCGGCGCGCGTGTTCAGTCCGGTCGGGCCCGGCCCGTTCCCGCTCGCGGTCGTCAGCCACGGCTCGCCCGCGAATGCGGCTGCGCGCAAGACCATGGCGCCGCCCGAATACCGGGCGGGGGCGGAGTGGCTGGTCTCGCGTGGCTTCATGGTCGTGTTGCCGCTGCGTCGCGGATATGGCCCGCGCGGAGGCGAATGGGCCGAGGCCTACGGACCGTGCAGCCAGCCGGACTACGTTCGCGGCGGGCTGGCGACTGCGGATGATATCCAGAATGTCGCGCGCTATTTCGCGACCCTTCCCACGATCCGGGCCGACCGCATCCTGCTCGTGGGCCAGTCGGCCGGGGGCTGGGGCTCGCTGGCCGCAGCGAGCCGCGGCCCCGAGAGCGTGCGCGCCGTCATCAATTTCGCCGGTGGCCGCGGTGGCTATGCCGGCGGCCGGCCGAACAACAATTGCGCGCCGGACAGCCTTGTCGACGCGGCGGCGACCTTCGGCCGTTCATCGAAGATCCCGACCCTGTGGATCTATACCCGGAACGACCGCTTCTTCGACAGCGCCCTGACCGCCCGCATGGCAGGGGCCTATCGCTCCGCCGGCGGCGATGCCGAATATCATCTCCTGGACGCATTCGGCGAAGACGGGCACAGGCTGTTTCCGACGCCGGAGGGCCGCGCACTCTGGCAGCCCTATGCCGACCGGTTCCTCGATCGCATCTGGGGGGCGAGCGCAAGGCCTTGATGCGACGCTTGGGGCGCCGGCCGCAACGGGTATCTGGCCCGTCCAGGAGGCTGGAATGGGCAGCCACGTCCCGGCTGGACACATGAAGGTGGCCACACGCCTCATGGCTGGACAGAGGGGGGCGCACCAAGGCTTCCACGTCCGGGGTCTCGCGTCTGGCACACAGGCTTCGCGCAGTTTTCGCCTCTCGCGACTTCCCCTTTCCAACTGTCGGGAAGTCTCGCTGCCACAAGGCGAAGCAAGCAGGGCCTAGTCGCTATTGCCCATGTTTGGCAAAGGCCGTCCAAGCAAAACCGGGGCGAAAGGGGAGACCTCTGCCTTCCCTTTCGCACGCTTGTGGGCGGCGTTGGATCGGCCGCCCATCGTTCAATCGTCGCTGATGACAGCGATGACATCGATCTCCACGAGGCAATCTCTCGCGAGCATGCCGGTCTGCACCCGCGTGCGAACCGGAAAGTTGCGCTTGAAGAACCGGGAGTAGATCTCGTTGAAATTGTTGCCGGTGCGATAGTCCGCGTCGCCGTTCCGGGCATCGGCCACAAAGACGACGACCTTGACGACGTCGTCGATCGTGGCGCCGGCCGCTGCCAGAGCCCTCTCCATGTTCTGGAGCGCAAGTTCGGCCTGTTTCTCAAAGCCTTCGGCCCAAACGCCATGGTCGTCCCAGCCGACCTGGCCCGCCAGGAAGACCAGTGTCCCCTTCGCCTTCACGACATCGGAGAAGCAGGGCCATTTTTCGGGATGGCCGGGCAGGGTAATCGACTCGCGCATGTTCGGTATCCTCTGTTCATAGGTTCGCGGAATGCCCATTTGCGGGCAACTAAGGTGCTACGCGTAATGCTTTACGATTGGATTCAAGAAAGCCCCGGGCAAGAGCTCGCTCCGCTATCTCTGCAGTTTTTGCATTGGCCAGGTATCGGACAGCCGATAGCCGGCCGGGAATGGGTCCGTGGGGTCGAGCATGTGCTGATGGATGCCGGTGATCCAGGCACGGCCCGAAATCACCGGGACAATCGCTCGCTTGCCGCCCAGGCCCGCTTCCGATTCCAGCAGGCAATCGAACTCGGTATCGACAATCGACCGCCCGACAAACCGTTCGCCAACAGCCAATTCGCCGCGTGCGTTAAGGACCGCCATCCGCGCCGAACACCCCGTTCCGCACGGCGATCGATCGATCTTGCCCGGCTGGATCGCCACGGCGCTTGTGCCGTGCATGACGCCGTCCCTTCGTGTCACCGGCTCGGTCATCTGGCAAAAGGAGATATGGTCCCAGCCGTTGGTCGGATGAGAGAAACCCAGCTGTTCGTTGGCTGCATTCGTGACGCGTACGCCAATCTCGGCAATGTCACGGGCTTGGTCCGGCCGGATTGCGAGCCCGAGCGACGGCGCATCGATGATGACGAAGCTGTCGCCGCCCCAGGCAATGTCGACCGCCATCGTGCCGATGCCAGGGATCTCGAGTTGCGCATCGAGCTTGTCCACGAAGGAGGGATGGTTCCGGACCCGGATGCGCTCGGCCTTGCCGTCCCTGCATTCGGCCTCGACTTCGATCAGCCCTCCCGGAGGTTCAAGGATGAGGCGTGTGATTGGTTCCTGCATCGGGACGATGCCGCTGTTGAGCAGGACGGTCGAAACGCAGATCGAGTTTGAGCCGGACATCGGTGGGGTATCGCCGGGTTCCATGATGATCCAGCCGGTATGGGCTCTGGGGTCCTTGGGGGGCACCAGGAGATTGACATGGCGGAATACGCCGCCTCGAGGCTCGTTGAGCACAAAGTTCCGCAATCCCTGATCGCGGGCGATGAACTGCGCCTGCTCCCAGATCGTCTCGCCCGGCGGCGGCAGAACGCCGCCCACGATGACGTCGCCGACCTCGCCCTCGGCATGACAACTGACAACATGAATAACGCGGTTGCTTTGCATGGGATTCCTCGGAAGATCACAGGGTTTCTCACCAGGTCGCCCCGATGGGGCCGCGCGACCCATTAGGAGGCGGTGTTCAGGCGCATCTGCTGCTCGGGAGCCTTCAAGGTACGGTAGACAAGGCGGGCCGCGACAAGATCGGCCAATGACGATCCGACGGCCTTGAACACGGTCGTCTGCTCGGCGGATTGGCGCCCGAAAGCGGAGCCCCTGCACAGTTCCGTCAGTGTTGCCCGCACGTCGGAAGCGGTGATGACCCCCGCATCAATCGGCTGAATGAGATCGCCGGACTCGTGCAGCGCGTCGCTTGTATCGACATAGATCATCGCAGCCGCCATCAGACGATCGTCCGCTTCACGCATTGTCGGCGTGAAGCTGCCGATCAGATCCACATGCGTACCCGGGCGAACCCAATCACCGCGAAGGAGAGGGTGCGTCGACAACGTCGCTGCCGAAATAATGTCGGCCTCGCCGACCGCATGCTCGAGATTGTCGACGACGGTTGCTTGAAAACCATTGGCGGTGAGGTTGTCTGCCAGACGGCGCGCGCCGACGCCATCGATGTCCCAGACCGCGACCTTGTCGATCGGTCGAACGGCTCGCATCGCTCCGGGGACGAGGCTGGCAACCCGACCGGAGCCGAGCAGCAGTAGGCTTCGTGCGTTCTCACGCGACAGGAACCGGGCGCCCAGCGCCGCTGTCGCGACGGTTCGGCGGGCTGTAATGGTGTTCCCGTCAATGATCGCCAGTTGCTGGCCCGTCGAGCCATCATAGAGCACATAGGTCGAGGCGAGTCCCGGCAGTCCCTTCGCGGCGTTGCCGGGGTATACGGTCACGATCTTGACGCCGAGAAGGCTGTCTGCGTCGCCATCATGGCTCCACGCCGGCATCAGGAGCAGCGTGGCTTGCGGCTGCCCGGCCTGATCGATCGCGTGGTGATGGCGCAGCGGCGCCTGACATCCMGCCGCAAAACCGGTTGCCAATGCATCTATGAGAGGACGGTAGGCGAGAGCCGAAGCGGTCTCGGGGGCTCCGATTATCGTAGGTGAGGACATTGTGATCTCCCTTGCTCGCGGCAATGCACGGCCGTCGCCCGACTGCATGAGTCCAATCAGGCCGGTTTTGCTGTGATGTCTTTGTCGGCTATCGCTTGATTGCGTTCAGAAACGCCTTGGTTCTGTCGTTTCTTGGAGCGTTGAAGATCTCGCCCGGAGAGCCGTCTTCGACGATCTTTCCTCGTTCCATGAAGATCACGCGATCAGCAATGTCACGGGCGAAGCCCATTTCATGCGTCACAACCAACATCGCCATCTTGGTCTCGTKGGCGAGATTATGGACAACCTCGAGGACCTCACCGATGACCTCGGGATCAAGCGCAGACGTGATCTCGTCGAACAACATGATCTGGGGCTTCATGGCCAAGGCCCGCGCGATCGCGACGCGCTGCTGCTGGCCACCTGACAGTTGCGATGGATAGGAGGCGCCCTTTTCGGCCAGGCCGACCCGTTTCAAGAGACTCTCGGCAAGGTCTCGGGCCTCCTGGCGTTGCATTCCGAGCACCTGCACCGGCGCTTCCATGACGTTTTCGAGCGCGGTCATGTGCGGGAACAGGTTGAACTGCTGGAACACCATGCCGATCTTGCCGCGGATCGCTCTGAATTCCCGATCCGGTCGAGCTTTCGCAGATCCTTCGCCGCCGGCCGAAAGGATGTCTCCAAACACCTTGATCTCACCCTCGTTGGGTCGCTCCAAGGTCATCAGAAGACGCAGGATCGTGGTTTTCCCGGAGCCGCTCGGGCCGATCAGCGAGACGCGCTCTGACGGCCTGATCTGCAGGTTCAGATCGTCGATGATCGTGAATGCACCGAACGACTTCGAGACATTGACGAATTCAGCCGCCAGCGGCGTTTGGGAGGCAGTTGCGCTCTGATGGTCCATTCTCAGCACTCGATAAGGAGCAGGAAGCATACAAACGACCTTTGCACTCAGGCCCGGCCGTAAGTCGTTCTCTGCTCCAGGTAACGGACAAGACGTGAAAATGCGAAGCCGATCACGAAGTATATGATGCCGACAAGCGTGAAGGCTTCGAAGTATCGGAACGTTTCACCGGCAAAGTTCAATGCCGCTCCGAGAAGCTCGACCACTGTGATCGTGGCGAGAAGGGACGCATGCTTATACATTGAGATGAGGTAGTTGCCGATTTGCGGCAGGACGATGCGAAAAGCCTGCGGTAGGATTATTCTCGTCCAGGTTTTTACACGCGAGAATTGAAGGGCGATGCAGGCTTCCCACTGCCCGCGGGGGACAGCATCGATGCCAGCCCTGAAGACCTCGGAGATGTAGCTGCTGTAATGCAACCCCAGGCCCAGGATGCCCGTAAACAAGGGGTTGAACGACGGCCCGTAAAGTGGAAGCACATAGAAAAGCAGATACAGCTGAATCAGGAGAGGCGTGCTGCGTACGACGGTGACGAAGCTGTCGATGATCAGGACGGCGACAGGATTGCCGCCACGGCGGGCGACGGCGATCAAGAGCCCGACGGCCAATGCGACAGCCATGCCAGCGGCCGTAGCGTACAGAGTGACGACAGTCCCTCTGAGCAGTGCCGGGAGGAGTTCCGCCGTGATTTGAGGGCTGAAATTCATGTCGTCGGCACCTTTGGCTTCCACTGGCCTCCGGAGTGCCGCTCAAGAGCCTTGTTGAGAGCAACTAGAGGCAAGGCCAGAAGCAGGTAGATCACGAAGATCGACATGTAGATGAGGGTGGGGTGCCCGTAATACTGGACAAGTTGAGCCCCGGAAAACGTCAGCTCCGTGATTGTTATGAGCGAAACCAGCGAGGTGGCCTTCAACAATTCCAGTGCGTAATTCCCAAAGGCAGGAAGCATKACCGGAATGGCCTGGGGGATGATGATCCGCCGGTAGCTCAGGCTGGTGGGCATATTCAGGGCGATGGTGGCGTCGTGCTGTCCGCGGTCAATCGAAAGAATGGCTGAGCGCACAACCTCGGAAATATAAGCCCCGAAATTCAGTGCCAGCACGAGGCATCCTGTCGTGAATGCCTCGAGCCGAATCCCAATGAGAGGGAGCACGAAGAAGAAGTAGAAGATTTGGACCAGCGAGGACGTGTTGCGAAATACCTCGATGTAGATCGCCAGCGGAATGGACAGCCACCGGGTCCGGGCCAGGCGAGCGAGCCCAACCGCGAAGCCCACCAGGAGCGCGCAGGTCCCAGATACCAACGTGAGCAACACGGTTGTGTATGCTCCCCGCAGCAACACCGGACTGATTTCAAGCAGGAGGTTCACGATTCATCCTGGAGCATGCGACGGTCAGTTCTTTGCGGCGCAGAGATCTGCCGTCTTGATCGTGTCAGGTGCGATATCTGCCGCCGTGAAGCCGAACGGCTCCAGCAGTCGCACAATTTCACCCGACTGCTTGGCTCCTTTGAGCCAGGCATTCCAGGCGGCGAGAAGCTCCGGATCCGATTTGCGGAAACCAACTGCCCCATATCCGATGACCGGATTGCCATCCTTGTCGAGGGGCGGCTTCGACATTGCGACATAGGCGAGCTCAGGATGCTTGTCGCCCGCCAGCAAGCCGCGGATGGTGATCGAGGTCTGCATCATGGCGTCGACCCGGCCCGCCTTGATGCCAGACGCCGCGGTGGGCAGATCTGGGAAGATGACGACCTGAGCATCAGGGATGCCGTTGATCCTGGCGTACTCCCGCTCGGTGCCACCGGCGACAACAGCAAGACGGGTGGCGGCATTGCTCTTCACATCATCCAAGCTTGTCAGTTTGGACGGATTGCCGGCCTTTGTAACGAAACCCTGCGTGCTGACCCATTCCGGCTCGCCGAAAGCGATCTGCTGGCAGCGACCGGGCCGGATTTGCATGCCGGCGCCGATGAAATCCAGTCGCTTGGCATCTAGTGCGGGGATGATCGAGACGAACTGCGTGACTACGCCGTCCATCTTGTCTACGCCGATCGACTTGAGAAACGCTCGGACGAGCGTCGGCTCGACCCCTGAAAGCTCTCCCTTGTCGTCGACATAGCCCCACGGGGTGAAATTCGAGAAGCCGACCCGCGCATAGCCTTCGCTCTTGATCGAAGACAGGCTGTCGGCATGGGCAATCGTCGGGAACGACAGCGCAGCGCTGACGATCAGGGCGCTTGCGAGCGCATTCGCGACACGGGCCGTCCGGGACGTGATCTTCATGGTGTTCCCCCTTGTCTTGGCGAGCGGTTATTTGCGTTCCGCGCAGGCGTATTCGGCAGTGGTGCCTTCCTTCGGCAACGTCTCCGGCCCGAAGCCGAACGGCTCGATGATCGACGTGACGCGGCCGCTCTTCAGGGCCTTGGCGAGCCAGGTATTCCAGGCCTCACGGAGTGAAATGTCGTCCTTGCGAAAGGCCATGCCGCCGTATCCGATCGATTCATTGCCGGATTCGTCGCGGGGTTGCTCGGACAGGGCGGCGAAATCCAGGCGCGGATCATTCGCCCGCGAAAGCGCTCCGCGGATCGTAACGGTCGACGCCACCACGGCATCAACCCGGCCGGCCTGAAGACCCGCGATTGCCGCTGAAAGATCGGGGAAGAGGAGGCGGCGTTCCTGGGGGATGCCGGCCAGCTCCGAAAAGCGGATCTCGCCGGCGCCCGTCAACAAGCCGATCTTCGCGTCGGCGTGCCTTGCCAGGCTGACGAAGCTCGTCACGCCCTTGGGGTTTCCCTTCTTGACCGCGAAGGCGCGGTTGATCTGATATTCGGGGTCGCCAAAGGACACGATCTTGCAGCGCTCGGGCTGGATCAGCATGCCCGTTGCGACGATATCGAAGCGTTTGGCTACAAGCCCTCCGATCAGCGAACCGAAATCCGTCACGACGGGCTCAAGGGAGGACACGCCCATATCCGCGAAGAAGGCGCGGATGAGTTCGGGAGCCTGCCCGGTGACCCGTCCATCGGGCATCACGTAGCCGTAGGGATTGATATTGGCGAAGCCAATCCGGACTTTGCCCTGAGACTTGATGCGCGCCAGGCTGTCGTCCTGCGGCTGAGACAGCGCTGCTGACGCTCCCACCACCGCCCAGCTCGCCAGCGCGCCGCAAAGGAGCAGGCGCCGCGAGAGATGATCCGAGTTTTTCAATCCCATTGCCGTTGCCCCTCTGATGGATCGCGTTCAAGCGTCGTCGATCACCGCGATGACGTCGATTTCGACCAGGCAATCGCGCGCAAGCATCGCCGCCTGGACACGGGTCCGTACCGGCCGGTCGGTCTTGAAATAACGCGCGTAGACCTCGTTGAATTCGTCGCCGTACCGAACGTCGACGAGATAGGCGTTGACTTTGACGACATCGTCGATCGTCGCGCCTGCCGCATGCAGAGCGGTCTTCATATTCTCGAGGGAAAGTTCCAGCTGGCTCGCGAAATCAGGCGCCCACGTGCCGTTCTCGTCCCAGCCGACCTGCCCGGCGAGGAACACGAGCGTCCCCTTCGCCTTCACGATATCGGAATAATACTTGGCGTGCTGCCCTGGCAGGGTGATTGCTTCACGCATGTGCCTAAGCCTTTGTAAGGAGAGCAAGAGAGCGTCAGACATCACGTCCGATGCAGCTGAGGTGTAACATATTACCTGTAGCCGTCAACATTTTTCTCGACCCGCCGGAGCCCCGTCTCTACAAGCGTCGTGCCGTCACAAGGGCGACTGTCGATGTCCCAGCTACGTCTAAGCCAATTCTCAATTCCGCAGACGGTCAGCCTGCGTGAACGCGTCCGGCAGCTTTTGCTGGCCCAGATCATGTCGGGCGAGTTCGTTCCCGAAGAGATCTATTCGGTCGCACAACTGGCGGCAGGTCTCGATGTATCTCCGACGCCCATTCGCGAAGCGGTCCTGGATCTGGCGAGCAAGGATCTCCTCGTCATCCACAAGAACCGCGGATTCTCCGTTCCTGCGACCACACCGGAAGAGCTCGAGGAGCTCCACAAGATCCGGCTCCTGCTCGAGGTTCCCTCCACGGTCGAGGCCGGACTGAAGATGGGGGAGGAGCACGCGCAAGAAACCCGGGCGATCGCCGAGGCCACTGTTCAGGCCGCGCAGTCGAACGACCTGGTCAGCTATGTCGAAGGCGACCGCCGCTTCCACCAGGCCTTCCTGGCCCCGTTGGCCATGCCGCACCTCACCGAGCTCATCATGAACTATCGCGATCGCGCTCGGCTGAGGGGATTGCGGGCCAGATTGGGAAGTCGCGAGATCGTGGCGGCATCGAAGGAACATATCGCGCTCGTCGATGCTGCCCTGGCGAGGGATGAGGCGCTGCTCCACAAGATCATCACCAACCACGTCGAATCCACGAAGACTCGTTGGTCCGAGGCCGGCTGAGGCTCCTCCTATCCCCGACCCACGAATGGCATTTTGGTCGCCATGACAGTCATCGACAGGATATTGGCCTCGAGCGGCAGGTTCGCCATGTGGAGCACTGACTGGGCAACGTGCTCGACATCCATGACAGGCTCGGCCTGGGCGTAGGTGCCTGCTGCCTTGGAGCGCTCGATCATATCACGCGCGATCTCGGTCAACGCGTTGCCGACGTCGATCTGACCGCAGGCGATGTTGTACGGGCGGCCGTCCAGCGCGGTCGTCTTGGTCAAGCCGCTTATCGCGTGTTTTGTGGCGCTGTAGGGAGCCGTGGCTGGCCGCGGAACATGCGCGGACAGCGAGCCGTTGTTGATGATCCGGCCACCCTGAGGCGTCTGGCTCTTCATCAGCCTGAACGCCTCCTGGGTGCAGAGGAACGGGCCGGTGAGATTGGTCGAGACCGTCGTCATCCAATCCTCGTAGGCGATATCCTCGATCGATCCTCCGCGGGTGACGCCAGCATTGTTGAAGAGCACATCAAGCCGGCCAAAGCGCTGTTTGCATTGAGCGAACAGATCCCTCACGGCCTCAGGCCGCGTGACGTCGCACGAGACGCACAAGGCGTTCCCGGGCGACCCGCCGAGATCGGCCGTTTCCTGCAAGGCATCGAGCCTGCGGCCAGTCAGCACCACGTGATAGCCGCTCTTGAGAAACGCTACCGCCGTGGCGCGGCCGATGCCGGATCCGGCGCCCGTAACGAGCGCTACCTTCTGAAGAGATGGCATATCCGCCTCCTTGGCCGATATCGATGTCAGGCGTCGACAGCGCCGGATGTGGTCAAATCGTAGATCGTCAGCGCGATCACTTCGATCGCGGCCATCAGCTCGTCATCCGAGACCGTGGGATCGCCCGCCTCGATCACGACCTTGCCGTGGTCGACGGCGCCGGGGGTGTATGCGACGGCCGCGCTGCCCCAGCCCGCCGTGAAATAGTGAAGTCCAAGATAATGCGACCAGACGATCGAACGGGGCTCGCGTCCGGTGACGGCCTTCAGGTTGTCGCTCAGCGCCTTGTGCAAGGGATGCTCAGGTGGCGTGTACGAACTCGAAACAGTGTGGGGGAAGGAGACCTCCATTCGCATTCCGGTCTCGCGCGAAGCGTCAGCGACGAGTTCCCTCAGCACCGCCATCGCATCGTCCAGCTTCTCCTCGGGATTCATGCGCCGATCGACATAGAGTGCGCATTCGTCCGGGATGAACGTCACGTCCAGGTTGGCCGCGATGCGGCACATGACGATCGTCGGCGTGTTGGCATGCGCCGGAACGATCTCCAGGGGCGTCTTGATCGCCGTAAATTCCTGAGCGAGTTTCCGAACTCTGTCCTGTACCGCCATCATGCCTTCGATGGCATTCACGCCTTCCGTTGGCCGCGAACCATGCGTTGCCTTGCCGAAAGCGGTGATCTTCGCCCAGAAGTGGCCTTTATAGCCGGCCGTGACGATATCCGGGCCGCCCAGGCTGCTGGCCAGAACGACCGGGCTGCGACCCATGCCCTGCTGCACCAGATAGCCCGCGCCGGTCTCCCCGCCGATATAAGCGTCGGGCGTGGCAGAGAGGAAAGCCGATTTGTCGAGCTTCACACCGCTCTTGGCGATGGCCTTGAGCGCCAGAATTTGGGCGATCGAGCCGGCGCGTTCCTTTCGCGGTCCCCAGTAAAGATCGTAGTTGTTGTTCAGATGGATGCCGATCTCGTCGCTTCGACCCGGCAGCATCGCCGTGACAAGCACGCGCGGAGCAGCGCGGTACACCGGCAGATACTCGCGTGAAAGCGACAGATCGCTTCCCCAATGGTCATCGAGATAGCTTTGTGGAACGTCGATCTCTTCGGTGGGAGCAAAGGTGGCGAGCTGCTTCTTCAGATAGGCAACTGTTTCGGGGTAGCCGGTCCCCGTCGTCGCATCGGCCGGAATGGCCGTCATGTCTTTCAGCATCACGAGCGCTTCTGCGCGCAACGCTTTGGCCGCCTCGGCGACCTTAAGTCTATTCTGCTCAGACAAGCTGCTCTCCATGGCCGAGATTGCAAGCCTCCAACGGGCTTTGATCTTAGTAATATGTTACCGGTTACATACTGTAAGTCAACAGCGATCGACGCTCTGTTCCGCGGGAATGCTGGCTGTTCCGGCCCAGAGGCCGCGGGTATGCCGAAGGTGCCGCGCCATGAGCTCCCGGGCTGCCGGGACATCGCCAGCCTCGATGAGATCGATCAGCGCGCGGTGCTCCTTCGCCGAGGACAGCAGTTCGTGCGAGCCTCGCAAGCGCGTCAGGCCGTGGAGGCGTGTCTGATCTCTCAGGGTCGCAACCATCTCCACCAACCGGGAATTGCCCGTCTCTGAGAGCAAGAGCACGTGAAATTGCCGGTCAGCGGTGAGAAACGAGAGAAGGTMGCCCTCGGCTGCCGCTTTCTCGGTCTGCGACGCCAAGTCGACGAGGAGGGCACGTCCGGCGAGCCTGGATTTCTGCGTGAGGCTCACGATTGCCGGCACTTCGAGATAATGCCGACATTCGGCCAGTTCATCGAGGTCGTGGTCATCGATCTCGCGAACCGAAAAGCCTCGATTCCGGACCATGACGATCAGGCGCTCGCCGGCGAGATGGAGCAGGGCTTCCCGCACTGGAGTCGGCGACACCTTGAGCTGTTCGGCAATCTCTCCGATCGAATAGAGGCGGCCGGGCGCAAGCGCGCCAATCAGGATCTGGGTGCGAAGAATCTGGATCGCCTGCTGTCGAAGGCTGACCCCAGACAGGCCTTCGGCAGCGGCATAGGTGAGCGTCATCGAAATCAACCTCACGGGAAGACGAGCCCAGGTATCCCCGTGGCCTCAGGTTTGATGTGCGCCTGCCATTCCCGCGAAATGGCAGGCCCGACCCTATCGGTTCTGGCAGAGCAACTGCGCGGTCACGCTGACCGGGGCGATGTCATTCTCGCCAAGGCCGAATGGCGCCATGATCCTCAGCGCCTCTCCTGATTGCCGGGCCGCGCGCAGCCAGGCGTTCCATGCGCCCAGAAGCTCGGTATCGCCTTGCYGGAAGCCCATGCCTGCATAGGCGGTCACCGACTGGCCCTTTTCATCCACGGGTTGCTGGGAGAGTTCGGCAAACTCGACCTCCGGGCTGTTGATCTTCGACAGAATGTATTTCAGTGCAACGCTGGCACCGGCCGCCGCCTCGACGCGGCCTGCTTGCAGCCCTGCAACCGACTTGTCGAAGTCAGGGAACAGAATCTGCTGATCCCTGGTCACCCCAGCAATGTCAGCGAAACGGATTTGCCCGGCGCCGGTCAGCATTCCCAGCCGGGCGTTCCTGTTGTCAGCCACATCCTTGAAGCTCTTCAGCGCAAGTGGGTTGCCCTTCTTGACGACAAATCCTTGAAGCAACTGCATCTCCGGGTCACCGAAGGCGATCTGCTCGCAGCGCCGCGGCTGGATTTGCATCGCGACCGCGATCATGTCGAACCGCTGCGCCTGCAGGCCTCCGATCAGTGAGCCGAATTCGCCGACCACTCCTTCGACCTTTTCGACGCCGAGGCTCTTGAAGAACGCCTTCGCCAATTCGGGGGAGGAGCCAGTGATCTCACCCCCAGGCCCAACGAAAGACGTCGGAGCGAAATTTGAGAAGCCGACCCTGACCGATTTCTGGCTCTTGATCCGCTCAAGGGTGTTCTGGGCATAAGACGGGCTAATCAGGCCGGCGACGGCGATTCCGCTAAGGAACGCGAGGCCGAGTACACGGGAAAGCGGCCGCAAAAATCGGATCTGCATGTGCGAAATCTCCTGACGGCAGAAATCTTCAAGCTGTGCGAGGCGCCATGCCTTAACGGGATCTCCCGTCGCAGTGGCACTAAGGCGTAAGGCGTAACATATTACTGCTACGCCCAATTGATTGCAGGGTCAACGCAGTGCGCTTCGGTGGTCGCCGCCACCGGCCATGGCAGGGCTGTTTGCCGGGAGTTGGGGCGGTGAATATCACCCGCGCCATGACCGCAGCTCTCAGTGAGGTGCCAAACCTGCGGCGCACTGCCGGTCAGCATCGGGTGAAATCGGCCTTCTTCGGGCTATTGCCGTCCGTGGGCGGAACTGGAAGGCGCTCGAGGACAGGTCCGCCGCTTTAGCTGGGGCGCGGACTCTCGGCTCAATGACGGACGGGGGCGGCCTGCGCCGTGCCAGCTGGAGGGAAGGCGTGCCTCGGATTTCGCCATCCCGATCATCAAGCCGGACCCACCGGCCCTTGTGACAAGCCGATAGGCCGCGTATCGACGACCGAGCGAGGGCGATCTCGGCTCTCTGCACCACAAAGTTGCATGGAAGCCGCACCTGGCAGCTTTCGGATTCCCGGCGCGCCGGAGGACTCCATCTCGGACCGATGATTTGGTATCGCTGTGGGTGAAGAGCTTTGGCGCACCGAGGTCGACTTTGCCTAAGTAAACACCGGTCTCAATCCAGTTTCACCCGTACTGTCGGATAGCAACGCGCTGTCCGCGTATGATCGTGTTCATCGGGTGGCGGCAAGAGACCGGTTTGGCATTGTTATTTTGTGCCATGAGCAGCGCCGCTGTCTCAGCTCTTCAGCCGCCCGAAACATCGCCACACCGTGCCCGCAAGGGTCGTCTCATGCACCCTCTTGGTGGACTTCCGAACGGAAGACCAAGACGTTATGTGCAATGCATTTCGGGTTCGATGGACCATCATCCCCCAGACTGCTCCCCAGCCTTGGATTGCCTGCAGCGGATGCGGGGGCTTGAGAGCCTTCCAATCCAGCGGCAAGATCCGGCTCAACGCCAACGGTCGCAAGCTTGATGCGTGGCTGATCTACAAATGCCTGAGCTGCGATAAGACATGGAACCGACCGATCTTCGAGCGGCAGAATGTCCGCGACATCGATCCTGCCGTGCTGGAAGCGCTACACGCGAACGATCCGCAATGGATCCGGAGAGAGACCTTCAATCTCGAAGCATTGAGGCGCAAGGCGCAGCGCGTCGAAGAATTCCCCGAGTTTGATATCCAAAAGGAGGTCCTGCGCGACACCCTGAATTGGACGACATTGGAAATCGACCTGAAGGTTACGCTTCCGACCAGCACGCGCCTTGACCGGCTGCTGGCGTCCGAGCTGCGGGTCTCGCGTGCACGGCTCCAAACGCTTCACGAGGGCGGCGCGCTTCGGACGAGTCCGGACCGCACCGACATCCTGAAGCGGCGTATCAGAACGGGTACGCAGGTGACGATCGACCTCTCCACCGAGGCTGACCGGGAACACGCATGGAGACCCCTGGCGCAGGGCGGTCCGCTGTAACGACGTCACGTGGGCCTGAAATCTCAGGCCCACGTGACGTCATGGTTCATTCGCTACGGGCGTCCTGGCCTCCTGGATCGCGCGCCAGATCCGGGCCGGCGTCGCCGGCATGTCGATGTGGCTGACGCCGAGCGGGCGCAGCGCATCGAGGATCGCGTGGATCACCGTCTGCGGCGCCCCGATGCAGCCGGCCTGCCCGGCGCCCTTGACGCCGAGCGGGTTGGCCGTCGTCGGCAGCTCGACCAGCGAGAGCTCGAAACAGGGTAGGTCGGCTGCGCGCGGCAGCGCGTAGTCCATGAAGGTCGCGCTCAGCAGCTGGCCGCCTTCCGGATCGTAGCGGATGTCCTCCATCAGCGCCTGGCCGATGCCCTGCGCCAGGCCGCCATGGACCTGGGCCTCTGTCAGGAGCGGGTTGATCAGGGTGCCGTAGTCGTCGACGGCGACATAGCGCAGCAGCGTCACTGCGCCGGTCTCGGGATCGATCTCGACCTCGGCCGTCTGCGCGCCGTTCGGGAAGGTGAGGGGGGCGTCGCGATGGGCGCCATGGCCTGAGAGCGCCCGGCCGGTCGTCTCCCCGATATGGCGCGCGACCGTCGCGAGAGCGACGTTGCCGGCGCCGGGCGCACGGAACCAGCCGTCCTGGAAGAGCACGGCCTCGGTTGGGGCCTGGAGCAACTCTGCGGCGGCGGGTTTGGCGGCCCGGATCAAGGCACGCGCCGCCAGGAAGAGGGCGCCGCCCCCCATATGCAGCGAGCGGGCGCCGCCATGGCCGCCGCCGGTGGGGACGCGCGCCGTGTCGCCCTGCACGAGATGGAAATGCTCGGCCGGCAGGCCGAGCTGTTGCGACAGGACCTGCGCAAAGCTCGTCTCGTGCCCCTGGCCGTTCGACTGKGTGCCGACCGCCATCTCGACCCGGCCGTCGGCGCGGAAGCTGAGCCAGGCATCCTCATTCGGTCCGCCGCGCGCGGTTTCCAGGAAGCAGCCGATGCCGAAGCCCCGCAATTGTCCGCGCCGGCGCGAGACGGCGCGGCGGCGGCGGAAGCCGGCGCGGTMGGCCGCCGCCAGCACGCGCTCGAGATTCCCCGTGAAGGCACCGCAGTCGAGGACAGCGCCAAAGGGCTTTCGATAGGGGAAGCTGCGGATGAAATTGCGTTTGCGCAGCACGGCCGGATCGATCCGCAGCAGATGCGCCGCCTCATCGGCCAGGCGTTCGATCAGGTAGTTCGCCTCCGGCTTGCCGGCGCCGCGATAGGCGTCGACCGGCGCGGTGTTGGTGAAGACGCAGCGGACATCCATGCTCATCGCCGGAATGTCATAGAGCCCACCCATGGCGGGCGTCGGCGCGGTCGTCGAACTGCCGGGCCCGAGCGAGGAGACATAGGCGCCGAGATTGGCGATGGTTTCCACGGCCAGCGCCAGGAAACGGCCTCTGGCATCGAGGGCGAGGCGGCCCGTCGTCAGGTTGTCGCGGGCATGGGCGCCGCCGGCGAAATCCTCGATCCGCTCGGCAAGCCAGCGCACCGGCCGGCCCAGGCGCTGCGCCGCGATCAGCACAAGCGCATATTCGGGATAGGTGACATTCTTCATGCCGAAGCCGCCGCCGACATCGGGGCAGGCGACATCGATCCGCTCGGGCCCGACCTTGAGAACGAGGCCAAGCTCGCGGCGGATGTCGTGAACGGAGGCGCCGCTGAGCGAGAGCCTGTAGCGGCCGCTCTCCGCGTCGAAGCGCCCGAGCGCCGCCCGCGGCTCCAGGGCGGCAGCCGTGATCCGGTTGTTCACGAGCCGGCAKGTCACGACATGTGCGGCGCGGCGGAATGCGGCGGCGACCGCATCGTCATCGCCGAGGCGGTAGCGCAGGGCGAGATTGCCCGCGGCTTGCGGCCAGATCTCTGGAGCGGCGGGCCCGGCTGCTGCGGCGAGCTCCGTGACCGCAGGCAGGATCTCGTAGTCGACGGCAATCAGCTCGCAGGCCTGGCGCGCCGCGTCCGCGCTTTCGGCCACGACGAAGGCGACGGGGTCCCCGACATGGCGGACGCGCCCGCGCGCCAGGGGGAAACGCGGCGGCACGATCAGCGGCGGCTCGGCCTTCAGCGTGAGCGAGCAGGGCAGTGGGCCGAGATCCTCGATCTCCGCTGCGGTATAGATGGCTGTGACCCCAGGCAGGCTTTTCGCGGCTTGCGCATCGATTGCAAGGATGTCGGCATGGGCATGGGGTGAGCGCAGCACCACGGCGTGCAGGGCGCCGGGCACGTGCTCGTCGTCCTGGTACTGACCCCGACCCGTGAGGAAGCGCTCATCTTCGAAACGACGCAGCGATCGTGGATCTGTTGCCGCATGCGAAACCACATCGATCGTCGCCACGCCGGTATCATTCATAGGCCGGTATCATTCATGTCGTGTCGCCAACCCCCAGCCGTCCCGTCCTGCCGCAGGGCAGCGACCGGCGCGAAGGATGCGAGCATGGCATTCGGGGTCGGCTTTTGAAACAGGGCAGCGGCGGCCCACGAAGCGTCGGGTGCGTCGTCGCCCGGCCATGGAGCAGCCTGCTCTCGCGGCAATCGCCGCAGCGCTACGCAAAGGCCCGCGCTGCCGAAAGTGCGCAGGTGCCTAGGAACGCTGGTTGGCAGCCCGCTGCCGCGCCACTTCGCGGATGAACGGCATGAAGGCGGGCGGAATCTCGACCGGCGCCAGGGCCTCCTGGAGGATGTCGAACTCGGCGATGGCCTCGGTCAGCATCTCGAATTCATGGTCTTCGTCGGAGCCCATCGCGCTTTGGAGCAGCGCGGCCGCCCTCAGGACGGCAGCCTTGCGGTCTTCCAGGGAGCCAATCGTCACGTTCGGCATAGCCACCTCCCGTTCAAGATCCTCGCTTCCTAGGCTAGCGACGGAATGGGGGCTTGACGAGTCAAACGAATCAAAATTGGCGGACCTGCGACCGGAAGGCGACGGCGCGTTCGCGGTGCCGTGGCGCGGCGGTTCGGTGAACGCAGGGAGTTCCGTTGCCGCGCGGTCAAGGCGCCCGAGCCGGCGGCTCAGTCACGCTAGCGTGGTCCGCTTCCCAGATCCGAATAGCCTCCGTGAGCGCTATCGATTCGCGGTAGCTGCTGCCGTCCTGCACGGTGAGCGCTTTGAGGCGCCGCCTTGCGATCTTATAATCTTCAACAGTCTCGATCGTGAACATAGGCGGGTCCGACCTGCAGGATTCCGGCCCGTGCTTGATTGTCGTTTTCATTGCCGCCTCCGCGATTCAGAATGTCCGACAGTGGGGTATCCTCAACTGATGCTACTGCACGTGTGGCTGCTCGGCTTTGCGACAGAGCAATGTCACCGCAAGCCACTGCTTGACGCGTGACGTCTCGGATTGCTCGCCGTCGGGTCATGTTGAGCCTCTCTCCGCCAAGTCTGTTGCTGCCGGCCAAGTGCTGGCCGCGCAGGAACGCGATACAGGCAGGAGGTCTACGCATAGAGCTGACCGACGAGTAAAATCGTGCCGTTATTGCGGTAGGTCAACGCAAACCTGTCTTGGCCGTGGTGGGACAGCGACATCGATTGCAAGGAGCGTTGTCATGTCATCCTACGCGAGCCTGATGGTGAATCTGGATCTCGGCCCACATGCGGCCAGCCGGACTGCGCTTGCGGTCGGCTTGGCAGAGCGCTTCCATGCGCGCTTGATCGGCTCGGCATCGCGCTGCATCATTCCCGCTCTCCCCTTGGAGGCCGGTTTTTCCGCCCAGACGCTGATCGAGCAATGGCGCGAGATCGCTGCGGAAGAATTGCAGCAGATCGAGGCCAATTTCATCAAGGTCGCCAAGTCCGGCGAAAGCACCTCGTTGCGAACCGGTATGGACGAGTCGGCACCATTTCTTCTCGAGCAGGCCTCTGCGGCCGATCTCCTGATCGTCGGCCGACAGGGGAGCGGCGACCACCGGGACTGGCGCTTCGCCGTCGATCCCGGGGCGATCGTGTTGGAAGCCGGGCGCCCCGTCCTGCTCGTGCCGCCAACCTCTGACCGCCTTTCGGCGCAGCGTATCGTCATTGCCTGGAAGAACACGCGTGAAGCGCGCCGCGCGGTCTGCGATGCGTTGCCCTTCCTGAAGACTGCCGAAGGCGTGTTCGTCGTCACCGCCGGAGAAGGCGCCGAGAGTTCGAGCGCGCAAGACCTGCGGGACTATTTGCGTCATCACGGCATCACCGCCGATCTTGTCCAGGACAGCGCGATACGGGAAGCCCGCATCGCCGACGAACTGATACACCGGGCCCGGCAGGAAGGCGCGGACCTCTTGGTGTCCGGTGCCTATGGTCACAGCCGAACGCGCGAGTGGATATTCGGCGGCGTCACGCGTGATCTCCTCGATCATGCGTCGATCTGCTGTTTGATGAGCCATTGATCGTGGCGACGTCGKGGTGGCGCTGCGTCGATCAGAACCAATCATGAGGGCGCGGTTCGGAGCTTCGCTGATGGCGAGGCACGTCATCCCGGCCCTTGGCCATCAAGTGCGGGGGACGCCCGGATATTGTCAGCATGCCCTTAGGTAAAGTCGCAGACGCAGGCGTCGCTGATCTGGGCGCGCTGCGGACTTGGCGTCGCAGCACAGGAAGGCAGCCCGGCGCGGCGAGGCCCCTCTGGGACTCATCGAAACAAACATGTTATCGTTCCGTTAAGGAATTCACCGAATTGCCTCGCGGAGAAGCCCAGCCGCGTCTGCAATCCAGTGGTGGGCTTTGCGCAGGTGAAGTCATGAATACGCTCCTTGCCCTCCCTGTTGTCGCTCTGATTGGCGTCGGCAGTCTCGTCTTCACCGCGCGTGATGCCGAAGCCCAACACCGTGGTATCGGCGCCGGTGGATACCGAGGCACTGCCATTGGCGGTGGCTATCGCGTTGGATATCGTGGCGCGTACCGTGCCGGATATCGTGGAGCTTACCGTGGGGCGGCATACCGTGGCGGTTACTACGGCAACCGTTACTACGGTGGTCGGGCGCTCGCAGCGGGCGTCGGTCTCGCAGCAGGTGCTGCCTATTACGGCAGCGGCTACAGTTCGGGCTATGGCTACGGTTCAGGCTATGGCTACGCAGCTCCCGCAGCATACGGCTATAATGCCTATGGCGGCTATGGCGACGCTTCCTATGTCACCACATATTCCGGCAGTGCATATTGCGATCCGGGAATCGCGAGCGGCTATCCGCAGACCGTCTATTACAACACACCGGCCTCAACTTACTACGGCGGTAGCKGCTATTATGGCGGCGGATACTACGGGAGAAGCTACTATGGCGGCGGCTATTATGGCCGGCCTGTCGTTCGTGCGGGCATCCGCCGCGCCGCATACTACAATAACCGACCAGTTGTTGGGTACTACGGTAGGCGCTGGTAAATCTCCAACACCTGTAGGGCATCAGCGCACGCGTCGCGGTCCTGGTTGCTTCTGGGGCGAACTGCGCGCAGCGACGATCGCGTCAAGCCGAGCCCTGTCCGAAGCCGTAATGTCGATGCTGATACCAGTACGCATCCCGCAATGTCGCATGCCGCAGCGGCGCGGGGAAACCCAAACAGGACTCTTCCGTCCCGATCAATCCACTAGATTGAGATCTTTGGTGGTGAGGGTTTCAGAGTTTCAGTCCTCGGACCATCGTAGAAGAGTGGTCCCGGAATGGGGCCACTCAGCTGGCCATCATTTAATATGCTGCTACGACTTGGCGACCGCCTCTATCGCGCTCGTCAGCGTGGCAGCGGGATTCGCTTTGCAATAGTCAGCGATCTTCTGGGCATTGGCATGCGCCTTGTCACCGTCCACCATGGCATTGCCGGCTTTGCCATGGACATAGCCGTTCACCCACATGGCGACCCCAATAGTCTGCGCGGCAGGCATAGCGCCAACCTCCTTGCAAGTGAGCTTCGACATGTCCACTTCCGCCGCCATTACTTGGCCTGCCAAAACGATAGTTGAAGCGGCGAGTGCGATCGGAAAACAGAGTTTCATGGTCACGACCTCCTTCTAGAAGTCCCCCGCCTTGCAAGAAGCGCTAGTGCCCTGTTGGAAATATGACAGTCGCGCCAAATTTACCGGGACAGCTTTGTGGCCCCAGCGACGATCGCTTCAAGCCGAGCCCTGTCCGAAGCCGTAATGTCGATGCTGATACCGGTATGCATCCCGCAATGTCGCATGCTGCAGCGGCGCGGGGAATTCCAACCAGGACTCTTCCGTCCCGACCAATCCACCAGGCTTTTTGAGCCTTGGAGGATGCCCATTATGCCGAAGAAGAGAGACAGGCCATTTCTTCAGTCCTCCGTCGGCTCAAAAGCCATACCTCCGGGAGGACCACTTAGCGTAATCGCGGGTGGCGCCTCTCGCCGAGCGCAGGGCGGTTCACCAGACTGGGCATCCAGCAACCGTCGGCCCGAGCCGACGAGGAAGGGAGAACCATCATGGTATGCTTTGCTGCTTTGGACGTCTCGCAGGCGATGACGGCGATCTGCGTCGTCGATGACAACGGGCGCATTCTAGCCGAGAGAAAAGTGCCGACATGCCCTGACGCCATTGCTGACTGCCTGGCAATCAGTGCTCCGAACCTCACGAGGGTTGGGCTCGAGACTGGCCCATTGGCCGTCTGGCTCTGGAACGAGCTGACAAGCCGACGCCTGCCTATCATCTGCATCGATGCACGGCACGCGAATGCGGCTCTGAAGATGCGGCCGGTTAAGACCGATCGTAATGATGCTGCAGGTCTTGCCCAGATCATGCGCACAGGCTGGTTCAAAGAGGTCCGCATCAAAAGCCGCGACAGCTACCAGGTTCGCTCCATCCTTGTCGCCCGGGAGATGCTGGTGCGCACCCGGGTTAAGATCGAKAACGAGATCCGAGKGTTGCTGCKCACTTTCGGGGTTCTGTTCGGCAAGCGCGTCGGCAGCTTCACCGGCCGCGTCGACGAGATCATCGACGGCGAGTTGGATGCGGCTCCCGAGATGCGTGTGTTTGCCGAGGTACTGATAAAGGCGCGTGCTGTGATCCTCGACCAGATCAAGGTGCTGGATCGACGCCTCATGGCCATTGCCAAAGCAACGCCGACGGCTCGGTTGTTCATGACGGCTCCTGGCGTCGGCGTCATCACTGCTCTGTCCATCGCGTCCTCATTCGACGACGCCGCGCGCTTCAAAAGATCATCGAGCGCGGGCGCCTACCTCGGACTGACACCGCGCCGATACGAGTCCGGCGAGACTAGTCGGAACGGCCGCATCTCGAAGCAAGGAAACAGGATGACGAGGAAGCACCTCTACGAGGCAGCCACGACACTCTTGACGCGAAACCTGCGCTTCTCGACGCTGAAGGCGTGGGGGCTGAAGCTCGCGAAGGTCTCGGGCTTCAAGAAGGCGCGGATCGCCGTTGCCCGGAAGATCGCCGTCATCCTCCACGCGATGTGGAAGACTAATACCCCCTTCCGCTGGAGCTCCGCAGCAACATGATCGCACACGCGTTGCTCGGCTGACTGTACGGATGCGTCCCCGCCGGGACGTATGGCGCGGATCAGGCCGTCCCTGAAAATGCAGTGCCTTCGACGGCAATTGCGAGGGCCACTTCGGTCGATCCAACCATTCTGACGCCAACATGCGGCGATCCATAGAGATCGACCACGGAGAGAACCATGAACCCGGCGTGTACGCGGCCCACGCGGCCCACAATCAGTCGACTTGACCAGCGCGATTAGAGAACTTTTCAGGGAGGCAGGCCACTGTCCTCCGGTCTTGAAACCATGTCCGGCTTCTCCATCTTATTTGGACTAGCGCGCAACTTTCCGATCGAGGAAGCACCAGGATCAGCTGGCCTCCGACACTTCAGAGCGGGCCGCCGATGATCATCGTCTTGGCGGGCAGCAGTGACAATCAAGCGTCTTCCTCTTCGTGCCTGACGAAGGAAGATATAAAATGGCAAAGGTTGTTTGCGTCCTCTATGACGATCCAGCCGACGGTTACCCGGCAGGATATGCGCGGGACGGTCTGCCGGAACTCGACCGCTACCCCGGCGGCCAGACACTTCACGCCGAAGGCKATCGACTTTGAACCGGGGGTTCTGCTCGGCAGTGTGTCGGGCGAACTCGGCCTGAGGAAATTTCTCGAAAGCGCCGGGCACAGCCTGGTTGTGACCTCGGACAAAGACGGTCCCGGCAGCGTTTTCGAACGCGAGCTCCCCGACGCCGAAATCGTGATCTCGCAGCCCTTCTGGCCGGCCTATCTGACCGAAGAGCGCATTGCCAAGGCGAGCAAACTGAAGCTTGCGATCACGGCCGGCATTGGATCAGACCATGTCGACCTTCAAGCCGCGATGGATCGTGGTGTAACGGTTGCCGAGGTGACCTACTGCAACTCGATCAGCGTCTCTGAACATGTGGTCATGATGATCCTGGCGCTCGTGCGAAACTACATCCCCTCCTATCAGTGGGTGCTCCGTGGGGGCTGGAACATCGCCGATTGCGTCGCGCGCTCTTACGATGTCGAGGGGATGCAGATCGGAACCGTCGGTGCCGGCCGGATCGGCAGCGCCGTGCTGCGCCGGTTGAAGCCGTTCGACGTGAAGCTGCACTACACCGACCGCCACCGTCTTCCGCTGGCGGTCGAGCAGGAACTTGGCGTTACCTTCCACGCGGACGCGGCATCCATGGTTGGCTTTTGCGATGTCGTCACGATCAATGCACCTCTGCATCCGGAGACAGAGAATCTCTTCGACGAGGCGATGATCGCCAGGATGAAACGCGGCGCCTATCTGGTGAACACGGCGCGCGGCAAGATCTGCAATCGTGACGCTGTGGCCCGCGCTCTGGAGGGCGGGCAGCTCGGCGGCTATGCTGGCGATGTCTGGTTCCCGCAGCCGGCCCCCCAGGACCATCCTTGGCGATCAATGTCGCATCACGGCATGACGCCGCATATCTCGGGATCTACGCTCTCCGCCCAAGCCCGCTACGCCGCAGGCACGCGCGAAATCCTGGAATGCTGGTTCGAAGGCCGGCCGATCCGGGAGGAATATCTGATCGTCGATGGCGGCAAGCTCGCGGGCGCTGGCGCGCATTCTTATAGCGCCGGCGACGCCACCCATGGTTCGGAAGAGGCGGCGCGCTTCAAGACCAGGACGTGATCCAATCGGAATCTGTTCCGCAAGCGGCAAACCTGAGACGGACAGCCGCTGGCTTCCGAGGTCAATGCGGGCTCCCTGAGGCGCCGTTGCCTTGGCCATTCCGAGAGCTTGCGCGCCTTCGCCGTTGTTCCGGAGAGGGGAGACGGCTCCGCCATCTTCAGCGATGCGCGGTTTCGCCAGCGACCTTGCGCAGAGCCATTCCGATCTGACCGCCGCAATAGGTTTCGTCGCCATAGTCCCTGCGGGCCTTCTCGGCCAATGCGGCCAAGGGGGGCAGGGCGGAGACGCGGCGCGCGAGCCCGCTCGTGAGCGGCGCGGTCTCCTCGAGGATCGATGCGAGGACCGGGAAGCGATCGGCCATCGTCGTCCACAAGGTTGCGGTCACGACATCGGCGATGCCCGGCGCCTTGCCGCCGAGGAGAAAACCAGCCTCTGCCGTCAGCCCGTGCCGACGCCCGGTCTCTTCCCAGAACGACATCCACTTCTCGAGGCGCGGCACGAATTCGCGCCAGCGCTCTTGCGTCCACATCGACTGGCCGCCTTGCAGCGTGATTTCGTCGATGACGTCATTGGCGTCGTTGACGATCTTCATGGTCAACGCCCGCAAGGGCGGCGTGGCCGGCATGAGGCCGAGCGTCTCGCCGAGATAGAGAATGATGGCGGGCATCTGCGCGATGGCGAAGCCGTCCGCGTTGTCGATCAGCAGCGGCGGCCCCATGAACGGGACCGGCACGAGCTCGACCGGCTCGTCCATGAGCTTTGCGATCTCGCCGTCGCCGGCTTCGCGCCAGGTCTTGCCGGCCCATGCCAGCACCGCCCGCACGAACT
Source organism: Allobosea sp. 05T439 (assembly GCF_056396005.1). Taxonomy (NCBI): domain Bacteria; kingdom Pseudomonadati; phylum Pseudomonadota; class Alphaproteobacteria; order Hyphomicrobiales; family Alloboseaceae; genus Allobosea; species Allobosea sp. 05T439. Next base: position 149,312 of record NZ_JBFTKP010000014.1, read on the forward strand.
GACCGCGAAACGGGACCGACCAGTAATAGAGCGTGTAGTCCTGCATGGAGCTGGCCTCCTTCGCGATCGGTCTCCGCCGGCGAATACTTTTGTCGGAGCCTCGAGACCTGTCAGGTCAGGCACCCAATCCCCTCATTTCGGCACGCCATTGATGACGAAGAGGGCACGGATGAACTGATCCGGCGGGAAGCTTCCAAAACTGCGGGCATAGATCTGCTTCACGCGATCGGTGCGATAGAGCTCCGCCAGCGTGGCATCGACAAGCAGGCGCAGCTTTTCATCGCCGCGCGGCAGAGCCAGCGCATAGGTCTCGAAGGTGAAATACTGGTCGGAGAGCTTCATGCCGGAGCGGTTCTCGCTGTTGAGCAGGTGATAGCTCAGGATCCCGCGATCGGCGAAATAGGCGTCGATCTTTCCCGCCGCCAGGCTGCGGACCCCGTCGGGATGAGCCAGCATCGGAACGATCTCGGCTTCGATCCCGAGTTGCGTCAAAGTCGTCTTCAGAACCTCCTCGGTCGTCGTGCCCCGGAGCACGCCGATCTTCTTGCCGCGCAGGTCCTCGAGCCGCGTCAGTTCATTGGTCCGATGCAGGACGCCGGCGCCATCGATGAAGGTCGGGAGCGAGAAATCGACCATGGCGCGGCGCGACATGGTCATCGATGTCGGATCGCAGAGAATATCGATCTTGCCGTCGCGCAACGCTTCCAGGCGAGCCGTGGACGAGACCTCGACATAGTCGATCTTGAGCGCAGGCAAACCCTGCGCCTTCTTCACGCCGGCGGCGACTTCGCGGCAGAGATCGACGATATAGCCGGAGGGTTCGCCGCTGGTCGTCCGATAGGAATACGGGGGCGCATCGACCCGGAAGCCAAGCCGCAATGTCCCGGTCTCGCGGGCCCGCGCCAGGGTATCCGCCGCCAGGCTTGCCGCCGATGTCGCCACGCAGAGAAATGCGATCAATAAAGCTTGCATAGTCGCGTTCCGCCCTTTGGTCATGGCGCACACTAAGCCGGTCGGATGGATCGAAGAACGTCGTTTCTGGCGGCCGGGGCTTGCGATGCGTGCGTATCGCTTCTCGTATTCTTGCCGTGTCTTCTTGCCGATGAGTGCTCCATCGAGGATGCGCCGCGCCTCATGACAATCCAGCAGAACGACCTCGCCGACATCACCATGTTATGCAGCTTGTCACGCAGCGGCAAGAATGCCTGTTCTCGATCCTTCGGGGATCGCAGGAGCCGGGTCGGGACCGTGACGCGATCCGAGAGATGATCGCCCCGGCGGCGCAGTCAGACTGGATGCGATTGCGCCCTATTGCCGGGGAGATCCACGCACAGAACGGCGCCGGCAACCAGCGATGCGGCGGCGATGCTCAGGGAGATGTCGAACGCCTGCGTACGGGCATAGATCGCATTGGCCATGAGCGGGCCGATGATCTGCCCGATGCCGAAGGAGGCGGTCATCAGCGCCAGCATGTTGAAACGGACCGCCGCCGCCACCTTGCGCGCAGCCGGCATGGCGATCGTCGCCGTGCCCATGAAGGTGCCGCCGACGAGCAATGCGCTCAGCACGTAGGCTGCGGGCGTGTGCAGCACAGGCAGCGCGACGCCGATCGCTTGAACCACCAGATTGCTAGCCAGGCTCCGACGTGTGCCGAAGCGCTCGTGCATGGCATGCCAGAAGAAGCAGGATGGCACGGCGCCAAGTCCGAAGACCGCCCAGATATGCACGGGATCGGTGGCCGTGAGCACCTGTCCGACCAGAAGGGGGAGATAGGTMGCGGTGACGATGTAGCCGAACCCGGCCAGCCCATAGATCACGATCAGCCGCAGGGGAGCGAGCAACTGCGCGCCATCGGCTTGCCCATGCGCCGACAGCGGCTGGGGCGCCACCGCCGGTGCCCGGTCGCTGCGCCGCTGCAGGATCAGGGCAGCAGCCGCGAGAGCCGCTGCCGCTATGGCAAGGGTGAGCCAGATCGCCCGGCTCGACAATGCGTTGAGATGCGCAAGGGCGATCAACTCCGCCGACACCACGATGCCGATGCCGACGCCGGCGAAGAGGGCGGGCGCTCCCTGATGGTGCTTGCGATCGTGAATCAGCCAATGCGAGGCGGCCACCATGGCAAACGCGCTTGAGATGCCGGCAAGGCCGCGCACGGTGACGATCGCCCATTCCGGCAATGGCAGGGCGAGCGCGCCGAGCAGGGCGACGGTTGAAACGACGGCGAGAGCGCAAAGCCTCCGGCTCGGGATGCCGGTCAGGACCGCGCTCAGCAATGCGCCGGCCAGATATCCGGCATAATTGGCTGCGGCTGCATAGGAGCCTGCCTGTACGGAGATGGCGTGATCGGAAATCATCAGCGGATAGAGGCCGGTGAAGGCGAACCGGCCAAAGCCCATGCCGATGACGAGCACGAGCGCGGCCGCGATCGTGGCCTCTCGTTCATGGGCTCCCGGCATCGGCCCGAACCTCGATGGCCCCAACCTCGATGTCGGAGAAACCGGCAAGCAGGTCGCGGAATGCGGTGAAGGCGGGCGTCGAAAATCCCGGCCGGCAGGCAAGATAGGTATCGACCCGCATCAACGCCTTCTCCTCGACGGCGCCTGTATGGCGCAGGAGATCGAGCACGGAGCGGGGCATGATGCTGAAGCAGGAGCCTGCGGCCGTGCAGGCGAACATGGCGTGATAGGAGCGGACCTCATGGATGGAGAAACGCCCCTTCACCGTGCCGAAGCCGGTCAGCCATTCCTCGGCGAGCATGCGGTAGGTGCAGCCCGGCGCAAAGGCGGCGAGCGCCTTGGGCTTGAGGTCTGCTACGTGCCGTACCTCGGGATGCCCCGGCGGAAGCACGAGCACGAGGTCCTCGCGGAAGACCGGCACCGTGTCGAGATCCTGCGGGCCTAGCCACCACTCGCCCGATGGGACAGCGATCAGTGCGGCATCGATGCGATGGGCGAGGAGAGAGTCGATCAGCTGCCGGGTCGGCGCCGTCGACACATCGATCGTGACCTCGGGCCAGCGTTGGTTGAAGCGGGCCAGCGGCACGGGCAGCCGGCTTGCGACGGTGCATTCCATCGAGCCGATGCGCAGCACGCCGGCCGGCCCCGCCGGATTGACGACCTGAATGGCTTCATCGGCCAGATTCAGGATCCGGTCGGCGTAGTCGAGATAGGTCCGGCCTGCTGCGGTCAGTGTCATGCCCTTCCGCTCGCGCAGGAACAGCGGCACGCCGACCGCCTCCTCGATCTGCTGGATGCGGGTCGTGACATTCGAAGGCACACGCCCAAGCAGCTCCGCGGCGCGGGTGATGCTCTGCTCCCTGGCGACGGTCCGGAAGACCGCAAGCGCGGCGAAATCCATTTCAATTCTCCATTGAGAAATCAATTTGAATCTGTATTCTCTTTTTGAGAATTCAAGTCAACGATGTTGCGGAGCGCAGGAGGCCGGGATGTTGAGCAAGCTGGGCGTTGAGGTGCCGATCGTGCAGGCGCCGATGGCGGGTGTTTCGACCCCCGCCCTTGCCGCCGCCGTGTCCAATGCGGGCGGGCTCGGCTCGATCGGTGTCGGCGCGACGGATGCCGCAGGCGCCCGTGCGATGATCGCGGATCTGAAGGCGCGGACCGGGCGCGCGTTCAACGTCAATGTCTTCGTGCACGGCCCGGCTAAGCCGGATCCGGAGCGCGAGGCGGCGTGGCTGCACTGGCTGTCGCCGCTCTTTTCGGAGTTTGGCGCCGTGCCTCCGGCGGCGCTGCGCACGATCTACAAGAGCTTTGCCGATGATGCCGACATGCTTTCGATGCTCGTCGAGGCGAGGCCGCCAGTCGTCAGTTTCCATTTCGGCCTGCCGTCGCCGCAAGCCATTCAGCGCTTGAAGGGGGCGGGCACCACACTCTTCGCCACGGCGACCAATCTCGAAGAGGCAAGGCAGATCGAGGCCGCCGGAATCGATGCGATCGTGGCACAGGGCATCGAGGCCGGCGGGCATCGCGGCGTGTTCGATCCGGCGGCTTCGGATGACGCCCTGGGAACCGTCGCCCTGACACGGCTTCTCGTGGCGGACAGCACGCTGCCGGTCATCGCAGCCGGCGGCATCATGGATGGGGCCGGCATTGCTGCCGCACTCGACCTCGGTGCTGTCGCCGCTCAGCTCGGCACGGCGTTCATCGCCTGTCCGGAATCGTCTGCTGATGATGCCTATCGTGCGGCGCTCGCGGGCCGCGGCGCCTATCACACCCGGCTGACAGCGCTGATCTCGGGCCGGCCGGCGCGCTGCCTCGCCAATCGCTTCACGGACCTCCATCAAAGCGTGGCTGACCGGCAGCCGCCGGATTACCCGATCGCCTATGACGCAGGAAAGGCCCTCCATGCCGCCGCAAAGGCCAAGGGCGAGCACGGCTTCGGCCGGGCAGGGCGCTCCGCTCGCCCGCGCCATGCCGGCGGCCGAACTCGTCGCCACATTGCTGCGCGAGCTGAAGGCCGCCTCCGAAGCGGGGCGATGACAGGCCGCTGACATCTGCTGTCGCTCGGCATTCTCAGAGTGCCGCGACCGTCCACCCCGTCAGGTAGCCTTGGCCATGTCCGCTCGCGATCGTCACACCCTCTCAGCCTCCGTCTTCGTCGCCCTATGCAGGGGCGACGAGGTCCTCTTGCTGCGGAGGACGGCGACAGGGTGGATGGACGGTGCCTTCAGTCTTCCCGCTGGAGGGCTTGAGGCCGGCGAGACGATCGCMCAAGCGGCGATCCGGGAAGCCCTGGAAGAAGTCGGCGTGCGCATCGCGCCTGCTGATCTCGTCTACGTCCATACATTTCACAGTCTGACGGAGGGCCGGGACTGGGTCGGTCACGTCTTCACCGCAGCACGATGGGACGGCACGCCCAGGCTGATGGAAACCGGAAAGCACGCCGATCTCGGCTGGTGGCCGTTCGGATCATTGCCGCCCGAGACCATTCCCTATGTCCGGCAAGCCCTTTTGAACGTCAGCCAGGCCGTCTCCTATTCCGAGTATGGCTGGGGCGGCGCCCGGCAGGACAATGCCTTGCTGGAGGGATAGCCGAGCTCACTGCCCACCTGGCCAACAGCGAAGCGCGGCCCGCCTATCGGCATGCCTTTGAGGCTCAACGGGTCGTGAACACCGCCCAGCAACCGACCGGCTGATCGGGCTCCGGCTCGCATTCGTCATCTGCGTGGAAGGGGCGGCCGACACTCGCCGATTTCATGGGCTTGGCAGGAGGGTTAGGGCATCTGCTGGAAAAGCGGATTGCGGCTATGGGGAAAGCCGATGCGGACACAGGCTCGAGGTGGTTTGCGGAAGATCGGATCATCAAGCAGATTGCCGCGTACTGCAATTGCTGACGAGAGATCGTGGACGAGTTTCAGGAAACGCTAAGCCTTCGGATGCTCACGATCCCGGCCGGCATCGTGGCGCTGAGGGACGACCGCATCCAGCGGCGCTGGGATGTCGCGCTGGAATCCTACAGGATTGGAGCCGCCCCGGTGACGCAGGCACTCTACGCCGAGGTCACGGGGAGTTGGCCTTCGTCCCATGTGGACGCCAGATGCCCTGTCGAAAGCGTCTCCTGGCTCGACGCGGTTGCGTTCTGCAATCAACTGTCCGGAAAACGGGGCCTCACTGCGGCTTATGTCATCCACGACGACGCGCAAGGAGCGGATCTCCTCGCCGATGCCGACGGATATCGCCTTCCCACCGAGGCAGAGTGGGAACACGCCTGCCGTGCGGGAACGCGCGGGCCTCGCTATGGCGACCTCGGCGATATCGCCTGGTTCGCCGATAACTCGGGCGAGCGGCCCCAGCCCGTTGGCGGCAAGCAATCCAATGCCTGGGGTCTTTACGATATGCTCGGCAACGTATGGGAGTGGTGCTCCGACCAGTACGACCCGCAGGTCTACGGCGCCTACCGCATATTCCGTGGCGGCGGTTGGGCAGACGGCGAAAGAGGTTGCCTGGCAACCAATCGCCGTCGAAGCCACCCCACCTTCCGGATAGACGATCTGGGCTTTCGCCTCTGCGCAAACGCCGGAGTGTCGGGAACAGGCGGACGGATGGGCAGCTAAAGCATCGGCCCGAAAAGTGGATTGCGGTTTTCGGGGCAAAGCCGATGCAAAGACAAAGGGTTGGATCATCGGACTGGATACGATGTCCGGTCCGATGATCCAGGGGGTGAGAACGGAAGCAGGCCCACCCAATGAAGAGCGCCTGCCTTGGGACCATGCCCGGCTATCGAGCCGCAGCGTCCAGGGATCAATAGGTTGGGGGCGTGATGGCGCTGATGATCTCGCTCGGTTCCGCCGAGGCATTCCGGAACCGGTGCGGCTCCCGGCTGTCGAAATAATAACCATCGCCTGGCTGCAGGACCGATGACCGGCCCGCGACGGTGACCTCGACCGCGCCGCGGATGACGAGGCCGCCTTCCTGGGCCGAATGGGAGAAGGCCTCGCCCGTGTCGGCGCMGGGGGCGTAGGTCTCGTGCAGCATCAGCATCGAGCGGTTGGGAAAGCCCGTTCCGATGACGCGGTAGGAGATCGCGTCGGCCCGGCCGATTTCCGTCATTTCAGCCGCCCGGCAGAAAGGATTTGGCGGCGAGGCCGCATGAAAATCCAGAAAGAAGCCCGACATGGTCGTGCCGAGCGCGTCGAGCACGGCATGCAGCGTGTCGAGCGAAGGGCTGATCAGGTCCCGCTCGATCAGCGAAATCGACGAGTGTCAAATCCCTGAACGCAAGGCGACGGCGCGGACGCTGAGCTGACGGCGGAGCCGTAGCTCCCTCAAACGGTCGCCGATCTTCATGGAAGGCCTCCTTCAGCTGAGCGCCGCATCTGAGCCCAGCTGGTGAATATCTTCAACGCCCCTGCTGGCCTCCTTGCCTTGTCGCCGCACCGCGCAGAAGCTTGGCCAGCTCGATCCCGCTCACCGGAATGTCCTGCATGTCCAAGCCCGACCCCGCCCTGGAAGCCCAGATCACGCGCATCAAGGCGCCCCAGCGCAGCGCCTGGAGCGACAACACTCCTGTCGAGACCACGGTGAAGGCGGTTCTGGAGGCGGTGCGGCGGGATGGCGACGCGGCCCTGCGGCACTATTCCCGCGAGTTCGACAAGCTCGAGATCGACGCCTTCGAAGTCTCGCCCTCGGAGCGTGCCGCCGCGCTGGACGGATTGGAGACGCAGACCCGGGCCGACACCGAGTTCGCGATCGAGCGCGTGCGGGCCTTTGCCGAGGCCCAGCGCCAGACCCTGCTGCCCCTCGAGATCGAGCCGCTGCCCGGCCTGCATCTCGGCCACCGCATCATCCCGATCGCCCGCGTCGGCGCCTATGTCCCGGGCGGGCGCTATCCGCTGCTCTCGGCGCCGATCATGACCATCGTGCCGGCCAAGGTCGCGGGCTGTGACGAGGTCATCGCCTGCCTGCCGCCCGGCGCCCATCCCGCGATGATCGCCGGATGCCATCTCTCCGGCGCCGACCGGATCTTTCGCATCGGCGGCGCGCAGGCGATTGCCGCGATGGCCTTCGGCACGGAGAGCATTCCGGCCGTCGACAAGATCGTCGGCCCGGGCAATGCCTATGTGAACGAGGCCAAGCGCCAGGTTTTTGGGCTGGTCGGCATCGACCAGCTCGCCGGGCCGAGCGAGATCTTCGTCGTTGCCGACGAGACCGGCGATGCCGTGACGATCGCGGTCGACCTCTTGGCGCAAGCCGAGCATGACGTGCGCACCCGCGTCGGCCTGATCACCACGGACCGCACCCTGGCGGACAAGGTGCTCGTCGAGATCGAGCGCCAGCTCGGCGACCTTTCGACCGCGCCGGTCGCCGCCGCAGCCTGGCGCGACTATGGCGAGATCGCCGTCTGCGCCGACGAGACCGCCATGCTGGCCTATTCCGACCACATCGCTGCGGAGCATCTGGAGGTGCATACCCGCGACGCGCATGCCACGGCGGCAAAGCTGCGCAATTTCGGCTCGATCTTCATCGGGGTCGCAGCCAGCGTGGTCTATTCCGACAAGTGCTGCGGCACGAACCACACGCTGCCGACCATGGCGGCCGGGCGCTACACCGGCGGGCTCTGGGTCGGCTCCTATCTCAAGACCTGCACGCATCAATGGCTCGACGAGCGCGGCGTCGCGGCAGTCGCCCCGCCGGCCATGCGCCAGAGCGCCAGCGAGGGCCTGGAAGGCCACCGGCGGGCGGCGGCGCTGCGGCTCGCGCCGGCGCAGCTGCTCCGTGAGATCGGAGCCTGATCGACGCGAAGTTTTTCCGGAAACCCCTCTATCGCACCGCGATAAAGGGGGCTCCAATAGGGGCAACGACGATCCCAACCGCGAGGGGCGGGGGGATCGCTGCAGCAGAAGCAGGGAGAAGATCCATGACGTTTCTGAAGTCCATACTCGGCAGCACTGCGCTCGCGGCGGGGCTTGTCATCGCCGGCCTCGGCGCGGCGTCGGCCCGCGATCTCACCGTCGTATCCTGGGGCGGCAACTACCAGGACGCGCAGCGCAAGATCTACTTCAAGCCCTTCGCAGAAAAGACCGGCAAGCCGGTCCTCGACGAATCCTGGGACGGCGGCGTCGGCGTCGTCCAGGCCAAGGTGAAGGCCGGTACGCCGAACTGGGACGCCGTGCAGGTCGAGGCCGATGAACTTGCCATCGGTTGCGCCGACGGCCTTTACGAGAAGCTCGACTGGAGCAAGCTCGGCGGCAAAGACAAGTTCCTGCCGAGTGCGGTGAGCGATTGCGGCGTCGGGGCCATCGTCTGGTCGACGCTGCTCTCCTACGATTCCGAGAAGCTGAAGACGGCGCCGACCTCCTGGAAGGATTTCTGGGACACCAAGACCTTTCCGGGCAAGCGCGCCCTGCGCCGGGGCCCGAAATATGCGCTCGAATTCGCGCTGATGGCCGATGGCGTCGCGCCGAAGGACGTCTACAAAACGCTGCGCGAGAAGGGCGGCGTCGACCGCGCCTTCAAGAAGCTCGACGAGATCAAGTCCGACATCGTCTGGTGGGAATCGGGCGCGCAGCCGCTGCAGCTGCTGAAATCCGGCCAGGTCGTGATGACCTCGGCCTATAACGGCCGCATCAGCGGCATCAACAAGACCGAGGGCACCAAGTTCAAGACCGTCTGGCCGGGCTCGATCTACGCCGTCGACAGCTGGGTGATCCTGAAGGGCAGCCCGAACAAGGACCAGGCGATGGACTTCATCGCCTTCGCCAGCCTGCCGGAGAACCAGTCCAAGCTGCCGCAGGACATCGCCTATGGCCTGCCCAACAAGGCTGCCGCGGCTGCCGTCTCGGCCGATCTCGCCGTGGACCTGCCGACCGCGCCGCAAAATCTCGAGAATGCGATCGCGATCGATGTCGACTACTGGAACGACAATATCGAGGACCTGACCAAGCGCTTCAACGCCTGGGTCGGCAAGTAGGGCCGGCAAATCGGGTGGTAAGGGAGGGCGGCCACCAGCCGCCTTCGCCTGGCCGCTCGTCATGCGACGCGCCCCGGGCACGCCAGATCGCGCCCGGGGGCGCCTCCGTCAGCCGTCCGGCCTGGCGCCGTCTCCGACCGGTGCCTGGCTGCGGCCGCAAGGGCTTCGCCTCATCCTCACGGGAAGATTGATCATTTGCGAGATCTGGATCCGTTCATTCATTTCGAGGCCATCAGCAAGGTATTCGGCACGGTCACGGTGGTTGACGCGCTCGACTTCCATGTCGCGCGGGGCGAGTTCGTCAGCCTTCTCGGCCCGTCGGGCTCGGGCAAGACGACGCTCCTGATGATGCTCGCCGGGTTCGAGGCGCCGTCCGGCGGGCGCATCCATGTCGACGGGCGGCGCGTCGAGCATCTGCCGCCGCACAAGCGCGAGATGGGCGTCGTCTTCCAGAATTACGCGCTCTTCCCGCATATGACGATCGCCGAGAATGTCGGCTTTCCCCTCAAGATGCGTGGCGTCGCCAGGGCGGAGCGTGAGGCGAGGGTGAAGCGCGCGCTCGATCTGGTGCGCCTGAGCCATCTCGCCGACCGCCGGCCCTCGCAGCTCTCCGGCGGCCAGCAGCAGCGCATCGCGCTCTCGCGCGCCCTCGTCTACGAGCCCAAGGTCGTGCTGATGGACGAGCCGCTGAGCGCGCTCGACAAGCAGTTGCGCGAGCATATGCAGCTCGAGATCCGCGCGCTGCATCGCGAGCTCGGGCTCACCGTGATCTTCGTGACGCATGATCAGGGCGAGGCGCTGACCATGTCGGACCGCGTCGCGGTGCTGAACCGCGGCAAGATCGAGCAGTTCGATACGCCGTCTGGCCTCTATGACAGGCCGCGGACGCGCTTCGTCGCCGAATTCATCGGCGAGACCAATCTGCTGGCGGGGCGCGTCGCGCAGCGCCAGGGCGAGGCCACGACGGTGGCGCTCGCATCCGGTGGGAGCGTGACCTGCGACAGGGCAGGGTCGTTTGAACCCGACAGCGAGGTGATGGTCTCGGTTCGTCCCGAAATGCTGCATCTCGTGCAGGATGCTGCTGCCGCCAACGCCTTGCCGGTGACGGTCGAGGACCATGTCTATCATGGCGATCATATCCGCCTGCATCTCGCTTTCGGGGAGAGCCGTCTGGTCGCACGGGCCGGGCGGCGCGATGCGGCACCACCTGTCGGCAGCACGGCCTTCGCCAGCTTCGCGCCCGGCGATTGCTCGCTGGTGGCGCCATGAGCGCGCGCCTCAAGGCTCTGCTCCTGGTCCTGCCGCTGGTCGTCTTCCTCGGCCTGTTCTTCCTCTGGCCGCTCTGGATGATGGTCTCCACGGCGGTGCAGGGCGGCACGGTGCGCCTCGCCTTTCCACAGACGGCGACCGCGATCGCGAACTGGGATGGAGCAGGCCCGCCGTCGGCTGCCCTGCAGGCGGCGCTCGTCCGGGATCTGCGGACCGACACGCCGCAGGAGCGCTTCGGCGATGCGGTGCGCACGCTGAACAGCCAGCAGGCCGGTTTCCGCACGCTGCTGCCCCGCACGGCGCGGGCCGTGCGCGAGGCCGGCGAAGCGGACGCGGTCGATCTCGTCGCCCTCGACCCGCGTTGGAGCGAGCAGGGCTATTGGCTGGCGCTGAAGCGCAGCATGCCGGCCTATACGGATGCCAATCTGCTGGCGGCGGTCGACCTCAAGCGCAATGACGAGGCGCGGATCGAGCCCGTCGAAGCCGATTTCGCCGTCAACCGCGCGATCATGCTGCGCACCTTCGTCATTGCCGGCCAGGTCACGCTGCTTTGCGCGGCGATCGGCTTGCCCTTCGCGATGCTGGCGGCGAGCGTGTCGGGCTGGAAGCGCAATGCGCTGCTCATCGCCGTGCTGCTGCCGCTCTGGACATCGCTTTTGGTGCGCACGGCGGCCTGGCTGATCCTGCTGCAGGATAACGGGCTGATCAACCAGACGCTGCGCGCGCTCGGGCTGATCGAGACGCCGCTCTCGTTGATCTACAATCGCACCGGCGTGCTGATCGCCATGACGCATGTCCTGCTGCCGCTGATGGTGCTGCCGATCTATGCCAGCCTGATCGCGATCCCGCGCAACCTGATGCCGGCCGCCGCGGCGCTGGGCGCAGCCCCGCTGCAGGCCTTCCGCCATGTCCTGCTACCGCTCGCCATGCCGGGCCTGCTCTCGGGCTCGCTGCTCGTCTTCCTGGTGGCGCTCGGCTACTACATCACCCCGGCTTTGACAGGCGGGGCCGGCGACCAGATGATCAGCTCGGTCATCGCCTTCTATGCGACGGGAACGGCGAACTGGGGCATGGCGGGCGCGCTCGGCCTGTTCCTGCTGGTGCCGACGACCGTGCTCTACATCCTTTACGGCCGGCTCTCGCGCACGCCGCTGGTGCAGACATGAGCGGCGTGTCTCGCCCCGGCGCTGCGGCCTTCAACGCCGTGCGGCTCGCTTTCGCCGCGCTCGCCGTCGCCTTCCTGCTACTGCCGCTCGTCGCGATCCTGCCGCTCGCCTTCACCGACAGCGTCTTCCTGGTCTATCCGATCAGCGGCCCCTCGCTGCGCTGGTTCGGCGCGCTGGCCGAAAGCCAGGCCTGGACCCGTGCGATCGTCAATTCGCTGATCATCGGCACGGGCGCGACCGTCGTCGCGACGGTGGTCGGAACGCTTGCCGCGCTTGGGCTCAGGCGCGAGCTCCTGCCGTTTTCCGGATTGTTGCGCTCGGTCTTCCTGCTGCCGATGGTGGTGCCGGCGGTCGTGCTCGGCGTCGGCATGCAGATCCTGTACGCCCGCATGGGGCTGGCCTCGAGCTATCTCGGCGTCATCATTGCGCATGCGGTGCTCTGCGTGCCCTTCGTGCTCGTCAATGTTGCGAGCTCGCTGGCCAGCATCGACCCGGCGCTGGAGCGTGCCGCAGCCAGTCTCGGCGCCTCGCCGGTCAAGGTCTTCCGCGGCGTGACGCTGCCGCTGGCCATGCCCGGCATTCTGACCGGCGCGGTCTTTGCCTTCGCGACCTCCCTCGACGAGGTGGTGATCACGCTCTTCGTCGCGGGCCCCAACCAGACAACGCTCGCCCGTCAGATGTTCTCCTCGCTCCGCGAGAACATCAGCCCGGCGATCGCGGCCGCAGCCTTCATCATCATGATCCTGACCTTCGCCTTGCTGCTTGCCGTGAAGGGCGCCTCGCTCTTCCAGGCGCTGCGCAAGAGGCAGAAGGTTCAGCCGAGTGAGGCGTGAGGCCGGCATCAGGTCGCAAAAACCACCAGATCTGGTTGCGCTCGTTTGGTAGCTCCCGGCTCCCTTCTGCCAAGGGAATGGCGTGGAATCGATCGGATGCGCTTATTGAGGTTGAAAGGCGACGCGCCCGATAGCCGGAGCCATTTCCCGCTTGGGGCATGTCTGCTTCGGGCTTCGAATGGCTTGGGGCGTCGGCGCCTCGATCTCCGCTTCGCTGGCGGGCGTGATCATCGTCAACGCCGGTTACTCAACGGCCTTCGTCAGGCTCCCCGCCTGCGGCCTCGTCTTCTATCTCGTTGCCATGCCGGAGACCCGCGGCTATGAGCCGCCGACCGACCACCGCGCCATTCCGGCGCCGGCGATGACGGGCGAAAGAGCGGCGTAACCTTCATGACGGGCTGGGGGCTCAACGCGACGCAGTTCCTCGCGATCGCGATCTTCGTCGCGACCTATGTCGCGATCGCCATCGGCCGGATGCCGGGCCTGCGCGTCGACCGGGCCGGGGCGGCGCTGGTCGGGGCCGCGCTCATGGTCGGCTGCGGCGTGCTCTCGCTGGAGGACGCCTATCGCGCGATCGACCTCGACACCATCACGCTCCTGCTCGGCATGATGATCGTCGTCGCCAATCTGCGGTTATCGGGTTTCTTTCGCATGGTAGCCGGCTGGGCCGTCGGCAAGGCGTACCACCCGGCGCTGCTGCTCGCGGCCGTCGTGGTGACGACCGGCGTGCTCTCGGCGTTTCTCGTCAACGACGCGATCTGCCTGGTGATGACGCCCATCGTCATCACGCTGACCCGCGCGCTCGACCGCAACCCGGTGCCTTATCTCATCGCAGTCGCGCTCGCCTCGAACGTAGGCTCGACCGCGACGATCACCGGTAACCCCCAGAACATGATCATCGGCAATCTCTCGGGGATCTCCTACGGCGCCTTCACTGCGGCGTTGGCGCCGGTGGCAGCACTCGGACTAATCGTCACGATCCTGCTCGTGCTCCTCCTCAACCCGCGCKAGTACTTCACCCGCCAGAGGCTGCCGACGGTCTCGATCCCCGCGCATTTCCATAGTTGGTTGGCGCTCAAATCGGCGCTCATCTCCCTGGCAATGATCGTGCTGTTCTTCCTCGGCCAGCCGGTCGCCAAGGTCGCGATCTGCGCGGCGGCCTTGCTGCTGCTGACGCGGCGCATCGAGCCGCGCAAAGTCTATGGCGATATCGACGGGCAGCTCCTGCTGATGTTCGCAGGCCTCTTCGTCGTCGTGCGCGGGCTGGAGCACGCGGTGCTGACCAAGGAGGTCCTGGCCCAGGCCGCGCATTTCGACCTCGGCAATGTCGCGGCGCTTACCGGGGTCACCGCTGTCCTGTCCAACCTCGTCAGCAATGTCCCGGCCGTGCTGGTGCTGAAGCCCTTCGTCGAGCAGTTGCAGGATCCGCAGCGCGCCTGGCTCGTCGTGGCGATGGCCTCGACGCTCGCGGGTAATTTCACGCTCCTCGGCTCCGTCGCCAACCTCATCGTCGCCGAGCGCGCTGCCAAGGAGGGCATCTCGATCGATTTCTGGACCTATTTCAAGATCGGCGCGCCACTGACCATCGCCACGCTAGCGATCGGCCTCTACATGCTGTCCTGACTTCAGAAAGCAGTCGGGGCCGCTTGGGTCGCTTCGAGAAGCCGCAGATCTCCGACACGGACCGGGGCGCGCCAGGCCTATCAAAGGGTTTGCCGCTAAGGACGACGATATCAAGAAAGGCGAACTCTACCGGCCGACGATGATGCAGCTTCCCGCGAAGCCGCTGGGTAGCCAATGATGTAAGCGATTGCCATGAGGGCGCGCTCAGAGTGCGCGCACCACGTGGAGCGCGTCGCGGACTGGCATTCCGCCTTGCGCGCCGGCCGACAGGCAGGAGAGCGCGGCCGCCTTGCAGCCGAAACGAAGGGCATCGGCGAGGGGGGAGCCTTCGTGAAGGGCAACCGCAATCGCGCCGACGAAGGTGTCGCCGGCTCCCGTGGTGTCGACTGGCACGATGGCTGGCGTCGTTGCCGTGCAAACCTGTCCATCGGCCGTATAGGCGAAGGCGCCTCGCGCACCGGCCGTGACGATGCAGGTCGTGGCGGAGCGCGTCGCGAGCTGCGCGATGTCGTCGGCGGCAACGCCCAGGATCAGGGCGATGTCGCTGGCCTCATGCTCGTTCACGACGAGAATATCGCTCGCTTCCAGCAGAGCCGTGGCCTCGTCGCCTGTCATCGCGGGAGGAACCGGGGCGCAGTTCCAGATGACGCGGCCGCCGGCCTGGCGGGTGCGGCGCGCCACGTCGAGCGAGGCCGGGAAGGGCACTTCCATCTGCAGCACGAGAACGGTGCCGCTCCTGAGCATGGCGTCCGGCACATCCCCCGCGGACAACGCGCCATTGGCGCCGCTCGCGACGGTGATCGCATTCTCCGCCTGCGCATCGACCGAGATGAAGGCGCAGCCGGTCGGGGTGTCGCAGACACGGACCAGCTCCGTCGATACGCCGTTGCGACCGAGGTTTTCGGTCGAATCCCGCCCGAAGGCATCGGCACCGACGCAAGCCGCCATCACCAAGGTGCCGGGCGCCGAGAGGCGCGCCGCAGCCACCGCCTGATTGGCGCCCTTGCCACCGAAATGCTGCTCATGGGAGCGGGCGAGCACCGTCATGCCCGGTCCCGCAATGGTGGCGACCCTTGCCACCAGATCCACGTTGATGGAGCCAAAGACCAGGATCATCGGCGGGTTCGCTCAGCCTTCCGCGTCCATCGCGTGCAGCTTGTCGACGCGGCGGCGGAAGTCCTCGTCGGTGGAGAACTCTGCCGCCAGATAGGCGTCGATCAGGTCGCTCGCCAGCCACGGGCCGATGATCTTGGCACCGATGCACATGACGTTGACATCGTCATGCTCGACGCTCTGATGGGCCGAGTGAACGTCATGGCAGACGGCCGCGCGGATGCCCTTCATCTTGTTGGCCGCGATCGAGGCGCCGACACCGGTGCCGCAGACCATGATGCCGCGTTCGGCCTCGCCGGACGTGACCTTGCGCGCCACCTCGCGTGCGATGTCGGGGAAGTCGACCGGCTGGTCATCGAAGGATCCGACATCGAGCACATCGTGCCCGAGCGTCATGATGTGGTCGATGACGTGCTTCTTGAGAGACCATCCGGCGTGGTCCGAGCCAATGACGAGGCGCATGGGTAGTATCCTTGTTTCGAAGTGGGAGCCGGCGGCCGCACGTGCACACCGCCGGCCTGTCTGACGTCAGCCCCGCATATTCTCGGGCAGTTCGGTGCCGTGGAACTTCTTGTAGATGGCGTTGAGCTTGCCGTTCTTGAGGTTCTCCTGAACCCAGGCATCGAGCTTTTCGAGCAGCTTCGGCTCACCCTTCTTCACGCCGATGGCGAGATCGAAATTGGTGATCGAGACCTTCGGCTCGAAGGCGCGGGCCGGCGCCTTGACGCCGATCTGGCTGACGATCGTCGCCGATGTCGCGATGCAGTCGGCCTGCCCGGAGATCGCTGCCGTGACCATGGTCGCATCGTCGTCATAGCGCGCGAGCTTGAGGTCGCGTTCCTTCATGTTAGTGAGCGTGGTGTCCTGCGTGGTGCCGCGCGACACGCCGATCGTCTTGCCCTTGAGATCGTCCCAGCTCTTGACCTGATCGGACTTCAGGCAGCCGACCACCGATTGCAGGGCGGCATAGGGCTTGGAGAAGTCGATCACCTTGGCGCGTTCGGGCGTGACCGACAGCGTCGAGATGATGATGTCGGCCTTGTTGGTCTGCACATTGGGAATGCGCGTCGCGCCGGTCGTCTGCACGAATTCGAGCCGCAGGCCCCAGTCCTTGGCGAGAAGCTCGGCGGTTTCGACATCCGAGCCCGTCGGCTTCATCGTGCCGTCCATCATGCCGGACGGCGGTATCGCCAGATCCGTCGCGATGCGGATCTTCTTCGCCTTCATGATGTCGTCGAACACATCGGCGCGTGCGCCGTGCCCGGACAGCGTTGCCAGCCCAGCCGCGAGCAGCATGGTGGCGATTGCATTGCGTTTCATCCCTGGATCTCCCTTGCCTTGGATTTTTTAAAAGCCCGTTCCGACGAACTGGGCGAGTTCCGGCGTCGCCGGGGCGGCAAGGATCGAGGCTGTTCCCGTCTCGTGAACCTTGCCGGCATGCATGAACACCACCTTGTCGGCGATGCCCCTGGCAAATCCCATCTCGTGCGTGACCATCACCATGGTCATGCCGTCCGCAGCGAGCGCTTCGATGACCTTCAGCACTTCCCCGGTCAGTTCGGGGTCGAGCGCCGAGGTCACTTCGTCGAACAGCATCACCTTCGGTTGCATGGCGAGCGAGCGCGCGATCGCCGCGCGCTGCTGCTGGCCGCCGGAAAGCTGTTCGGGATAGGCATGGAGCTTTTCCGCCAGGCCGACCTGCGCCAGCACCGCCTGGGCGCGTTCGCGGGCCTCGGCCTTGGCCATCCGCTTCACCGAGACCGGCGCCAGCGTGATGTTCTGCTCGATCGTCAGATGGGGGAAGAGATTGTAGCTCTGGAAGACGATGCCGACATCCTGGCGCAGCGCGCGCAGATCGATGTCGGGGGCATCGACACGGTGGCCGCAGACATGGATCTCGCCACTGTCGATCGTCTCGAAGCGGTCGATGCAGCGCAGTGCGGTGCTCTTGCCGGAACCGGAACGGCCGATCAGGACGAGCACATCGCCGCGCGCCACCGAGAAATCGACGCCGTCCAGCACCTTCAGGCTGCCGAAGCTCTTGTGAACATCCCTGAGGGAAACGACCGGGCTGTCCTGGGTCATCTGCGTCTCCTGCCTGGTCAAGCCGGCATCAGTTTCGTGCGACCATTGCCCATGCGTCGCTCCAGGCGACGGCTGAGCGCCGAGATCGGGAAACAGAGGGCGAAATAGATCACCGCGATGATCGCGTAGATCAGGAAGGGCTCGAACAGCGAGTTGTTGATGATCTGGCCGGCGCGGGCGAGTTCGACGAAGCCGACGACCGAGGCCAGCGAGGTGTTCTTGATGATCTGCACCATGAAGCCGACCGTCGGCGGCGTCGCGATCCGCATCGCCTGCGGCAGGATGACCTTGATMATCCGCTGCGTCCGGCTCAAGCCCAGGCCTTCGGCCGCTTCCCATTGCGGCTTCGGCACGGACTGGATGCAGCCCCGCCAGATCTMGCCGAAATAGGCGCCGACATAGATCGTCAGCGAGGCGCTGGCCGCCATCAGCGCCGAGATCGAGAAGCCCAGCGCCGAAAGGCCGAAATAGCCCAGGAACATGATCACCAGCAGCGGTGTTCCCTGGATCAGCTGGACGTAGCCGCCGCTGAGCAGGCGTATCGTGCGGCTCGGCGACACCCGCGCCAGCGCGATCAGGAAGCCGAGCAGACCACCGCCGACCAGGGCGATCGTGGACAGGCCGATCGTCCACAGTGCGCCATGGCCGAGGAACAACAGGTGATTGGCGTTGAGAGACCCACCCATCGCCGTCACAACGCCGTGCCGAGGCGCCGGCGGCGCGGAAACAGCGCAAGCCCCAGCGCCCAGAAGCCGGCTCTCAGCACGAGCGAGAGCACGACATAGGCGATCGCGACCAGGATATAGGTCTCGAAGGCGCGATAGGTGTCAGACTGGATGTAGTTGGCGACGGCGGTCAGCTCTTCCGCCGAGATCTGCGAGGTCACGGACGAGGCCAGCATCAGCAGCACGAACTGGCTGGTCAGTGCCGGATAGACCTTCTCGGTGGCCGGCAGCAGGATGACATGCCAGTAGATCTGGAAGCGCGACAGGGCGAGGCCCTCGGCCGCCTCGATCTGGCCGACGGGGATGGATTCGAAGCCCGCGCGCATGATTTCCGCGGTATAGGCGCCGACATTGATCGCGAGCGCGGCGGCCGCGACGGAAAAGGCCGAGAACTTGAAGCCGACGCTGGCGAGGCCGAAATAGACGAGGAAGATCTGGACGAGCAACGGCGTGTTGCGGATCGCCTCGACATAGAGCGTGCAGACCCGCGCGATCAGGCGGTTTCCGCTGTTGCGGCCGACGGCGCAGAAGGTGCCGATGACCCCGCCGAACAGGATCGCGAGAGCGGCGAGCTTCAGCGTCATGACCGCGCCGTCCCAGAACAGGGGCCAGCGCTCCAGAACGACGGAAAAGTCGAGGTTCAGGCCCATCGCCGCCGCCCGCCTCAGGCTCTGTTCGTCATGCGGTCATAGACGCGGAAAAGCGCCTGGTTGCCATTGGCGCCTTCGCCATGGGCGCGGGCTTCGATGTACTGGCTGGTAACCAGCGCGGTTCCGGGCAGGGGCACCGAAAGGGCCTGGGCCTGCTCCTGGACCAGCCTGAGGTCCTTCAGCATCAGGTCGATGCGGAAGCCCGCCCCGACATCGCCGGAGATCATGGCCGGGCCGAGTTTTTCGAGCATCCAGGACGCGGCCGAGCCGCCGAGCAGGACATTGCGGAGCTGCTCGAGATCGACGCCCGAGGCCCGGCCAAGCGCGATCGCCTCGCAGATCGCCTGTATATTGATGCCGCAGATCAGCTGATTGCAGAGCTTGACCGCCTGGCCGGCTCCCGGCGCACCGACATGGGCGATCGTCGTGCCCATCGCCCTGAAATAGGGCTCGGCGCGGGCAAAGGCCTCGGCCTCGCCGCCGGCCATGATCGACAGGGCCGCGTTCTTGGCGCCGATCGGCCCGCCCGACACCGGCGCATCGATGAAATCGGTGCCCGTCGCCTTGAGATCGGCATGAATGCGCCGCACGGCGACAGGCGAGATCGTGCTCATGTCGACGATGAGGCGGCCGGCGGGCGGCGAGGCGAGCAGCCCTTGCGCGCCGTAGACGACCTCCTCGACCTGCGGCGTGTCGGGCAGCATCGTGATGGCGATATCCGCGCTCGCGGCGGCCTGCGCCGGGCTTGTCGCCGCGACCGCGCCGGCGGAGGCGAGTTCTTCGACGGCGCTGCCGACGATGTCGAAGGCCGTGACGCTGTGCCCGGCCTTCAGGAGGTTGCGCGCCATCTCCCGCCCCATCGTGCCGAGGCCGATGAAGCCGACGTGCCCCTTGTCGTTTCGTCCCATAGCGCTTCTCTTCTTCTGAAAGGCTCTAGCCGGTGGCCGGTTCGCCGCTGTCCCCGTCGCCAAGCGCCGCGCGGCGCCGATATTCGTCGCCGATGGCAAAATGCCGTCGCAAGGTGACTTCGGCGCGATCGGGATCGCGCGCGACGATGGCGTCGAAGACCCTCTTATGGTCGTCGATCAGGTAGGTCTTCATCGAGCCGAACATCTGCACCAGCTCGCGCCGGCTGCGATGCGAGCGGGCGAGCAAGGTCGACATCGAATCGTGCAGGACGGCGAGCGTCTGCGAGCGCGAGGCCAGCACAATCGCCCGGTGGAAATCGTAATCGGCCAGGCTCCCGGCCTCGGCCTCGTCGATCGTCGCACCGATGCGGACGAGCGCGCGCTGCAGGCGTTCGAAATCGGCGATCATCGCGCGCTCGCAGGCCAGGCGGATCGCCTGGCATTCGATCGCGATGCGCGCCTCCATGACATCGTCGATCAGGTCGGCCTGCTGAGCGAGCGCCAGCGCGAAGAAATCCTTCAGCATCGAGATGTCGGGGCGCTTGACGATCGTGCCGATGCGATCGCGGATCTCGACGATGCCCAGCATATGCAGGGCTCGCAGCGCCTCGCGCACGATCGGCCGGCTGACGCCGAGTTGCACGGCGAGTTCGCGCTCGGCGATCAACCTGTCGCCGGGCTTGAGTGTGCCGTCGAGAAGCTGTTCGCGCAAAAACGCAAAAACCTTCTCGAACCCTTTCGGGTCTTCTGCAGCCTGAGCGTCCATCCCAAGATCATTTGTTTTTTATTCTGGTCAGACCAATACGATGACCAGAGCCGGACGTCAACGCCGGGCCTTGCAGCCGCCTGTGGAACGGCGATCGCGGGAAAGGCGAGGGGGAGGGCGTGCCGTGGCGGCGGCGACCACGCGAGTTGGAAACGCCAGCCGACATGGTCGCATCGTGGCTGCCGTCTCGGTGGAAGGCTCAGCCCTGCGGAAGCTTCCTGCCGGCCGCGGGGCCGTCGCTGTGGTGAGGCCTGCCTCGTTCGCCTATGGCGGCCAGCGGYCGGATCGACCTCGACCATGCGCGGAGGTTCTCCGCGCCGGCCACGGTCCCGCGTTCGCTTCGCCCGGCTGTGTCGGTTCGGGTCAGGCGGCGGACTGACACCAGTCGGCGCGCATCGGACGGCGTGAGTTGCGCGCCTCCGGATCGCGTTCGGGAACGTGGTTGTGTCGCACCATCGCGCTGTCTCGAAGCGATGTGCAGGGGTGTCGCACCGGGAGCCCGGAGGAGCTTTGCCGCCTCATAGCCGGGCCGTTCGACCATCTGCGACAGGCAGCACGGCGGCCATGCCCCAGGCTGATGCGGCATGAATCTCTGCTTCGAACCGACCAAACACCACCCGGCCGTGCGGTGGGATTGGACCCGGTTCGGGCAAACGCGTGAACAGATGAAGGTCAACCGGTCTGTTCTCTGCAAATGGCAGCCGTGCAACCAGTCGCGACGGTGCAAGCGGCTCGTTCAGTTCTGTCCATTCGGTCGCAGCAAGGACATTCTGGCCGCTTTCTGCGTCGTCTGGGCCGATCCCGTGCGGAGTGACGACCAGCCGGGCTCCGAGGCGGCGCGTCTGGCAGCGCTTGTCGTCGATCATGACCTCGCATGAAATCTCGATCAGGCCCGGCGTGGCAGGCAGGCTGATGACAGCCGCAGATGACGTTGTCTTCAGGGGGCGCAGGAGGACCTTTCCCTGCTCGATATAGCCGAACACCGGGTAAGCAGCAGATTGTTCCCGGGTAAGATGCGCCTTGCCGACGACGGAGTCGGGGACCGGGATCATCGCTCCTGCTTCATGTCGGAATTCGCCATCATCTTCGGATGAAAGAGACCGGATTCCCGGCAGTCCGCCCCATAGTTTCATCGCAAGCATGGTCGCTGCGTCTCGCTCGTCCGGCTGCGCCAGGCTTTGCGGGGCAAGCCGGTATTCGTGCATGACACCGGCCGAACAGGTCGAAAGACGAGGCGCCACCTCGCCGCCGCGGGCCCAGAGCTTGAGTGTCAGGGAACGCGACGTGCAAGTCGATGCGCTGGGCAGGCGCAGAGGAAGCCAGCCCCTGCAGAGCACATCGAAGGGAACGCGCCACTGCGCCAGAAGCGTCCCCGCATCGGAGGCCTCGATCTGCGCGCACAGATGCCCGGCGCCCCGCCCGGGATCGGCGATATGCAGATCGATGCCGAGCCATCCCCTCGCGGAGCTGGGTAGCCGCTGCGCGAGGCATGGCCCGATGTCGCTGACGTCGGGCTCTTCGGGAGAGGCGGGAATTTCGACATCCGAACGGGGAAGGGGGCTGTTGAAGATGAGCTGCGGACGCCCCATTCGCAGGGTGGCGACCAATTCCTCGAGTTCCTGGGGAATGCGAACGTGATGGGTCCAGCTCTCCCGCAAGGCCGCCAGGTCACGCATCAGTAGCTGGTTGCTATGCTGCAATCGGCTTGTCTCACGCAGCGAGCGCTCGAGTATGGCTGCATCGAGCTCTGCTCTGTTCCCCACAATGYAGGGTACAGGCGTCTCTGACCCCCCGGTCTTGGTCCACCACGCCTGCAAGGCACGCAGAGAGCGTTCTTCGATCGGATCGGGAGCCCACAAGGCCCATACATTCGTGGGTGGGATCTCCAGACTGCACAGCGCTGACGGCAACGCGTCTTCCGCCTGTCCATAGTCGGTCAGGACATAGTGGTCGCACGCGACCAGCTTGCAGCCATACCAGTGAAGAGCCGATGCCGGCCTGGCGCGCGCAGGCGATGTTCCCGGGCCGCTCAGCACGATGACCTTGGGATCGGCGGAGTAGAGGCGCCGCAGCAGGTTTTTTGTCGTTTGAAGGGCCATCAGACAGCCTGCCTGGATTTCGGTGCCGTTGCGGGTTCGAACAGCGGTTTGATGCCGAAGTCTTCCAGATCAGTGCTTCGATCGGGCCAATAACACATCTTCGTGCTTGGCATGCCGAAAGCCCGGCACAGGCGCAGGAGTTCCGCATTGCCCACGACAATATGCGTGTAAGCCTGCTCGAACGCTGAGCATGCATTCACGGCCTGGCTCGTTGCTTGATCCCCTTCAGCGTATCCGAGCAGCGCCCATGTCTCCACCTTCAGTCGACGCAACGCGCCCATCAATGTGTGTGAAACCCCGCCATCCACCGATACGGCGCGGTGATAGCCGGCCAATGTGGAAATGGCGTCATCGGTATCCAGATGCTCGAAGCAGGGCATCGGCGTCCCCTGATAGCTCCGTGTCCATGCGCGGGACAGCAGCTCCGGCAGGGGCAATGCAATGATCTGCGAAAAGCATTTTGCGCGGCCGGGAGCGAGGGCKAATTCCCTCGCGATCCCCACGAGATGAACCTCCCACCCCGCTTCGATGAGCGTCAGTGCCAGCCTTTCGGCGGTCGCAACGCTCTCGGGCTGCCCCGAGGCGAGCACCAGGGCAGCAAGGGGCCTGGCATCGGACGATCCGCCGGGGAAGGCCGACGAGAGATTGAAGAGTTCCGGGTACAGATCGCGCGGCAGCGCCGCCTGGAGCCGGTACGTGTTCGGCATCGCCGACTTCCAATCGGCAGGGTTGGCCCCGTCTCCGGCAGTGGCGATATCCCGGCACAGCCGCGTAAAGGCCTCATCGATTGGCGCGAGATCGGCCGGCGCTTCCCTCACGGCCAGATCGAGTTCGATAGCATGCTGACGCTTGCCCGGCTGTCGGGGCAGGGCATGCAGATCGAGCGCGCGCAGCGATGCGTGCTCGACGAGAAAGGATGCCTCGACGGCCAGGATATGCGTCCGATCAGATGTCAGCCGGAACCTGTCCGTCTGCTCCTGGACAATCGTCCCCTCGCTCCAGGCCAGAAGACGATCATCGTGCAATCGATCCCGCATTGAGCACGTAACGACGGTCGATCGGGCAAGCCCGCGCTCGAGCGTCCACAAGACGCCAGCCAGCAGCGATTGCGCGGCAAGCGTTTCGCATAATGAGCTGTTCATGACGACAAGCTGCCCGGGGCAGTGACCGTAAGCAGGGCGCAGCCGGGCGCGCAGCAGACGGATGACATAGTCACTGACCGTCAGGGTCGTGACGTCGTTTTCACCGGTGGAGCACCGAACCAGCCCTGTATCGGGGTGATAGATCGCATAACGCGACCGAGCCTCGGTCTCAAATGCCAGGACGTTGCGAATACCGAACAGGAGCGGATGGCGGTTGCGGATATAGCGGAGGATCGGGGTGAAATCCCGTTCTGCCGCCACCAGCATGCTTTCTCCCCGGCGGCGGTAAGCAAAACCCGCATCGGCCACGTGGACCCCGCGAAAGCCGCGCTCGAGGCCATGCAGCCAGAATTCCCAATCCTCGACGCCCTGGCGCATCTCGGTGTCAAAACGGATCGGGGCGTCGAGCATGCGCCGTGAGACCATGCTGCCTGCCTCGCAGAAATTGCGKAACAGATGCTCCAGCGGCGAATAGGGTCCCGAGGTATCGGCGAATTCGGCGAAGCCGAACTTGTCGACATCCGGATAGGCCCAGCCGATGCTCGCATCGGCCTTGCGCAAGGCGGTCAGAAGCCGCTGCAGGAGATGGGGGCCGATGCGGTTGTCGCAGTCGAGCAGGTAGACGGCCTCCAGATCCGGGAAGGCCGCCAGAGCGAAGTCAATTCCAGTGTTGCGTGCGGCGCTCAAACCTCCATTGCGCTTGTGCAAATAGAAGATCCGCCCCGGGTAGGTCGCAGCAAATGTCTGGCAGACCTCGTCTGTTTCAGGGTGAGGACATCCGTCATTCACAATGACAATGGCGAAATTGAAATCAGTGACCTGTGCCAACGCCGTATTCAGCGCCTCGGCTGTCAGCGAGGGTTGGCCATAAGCTGGGACAATGACGGCGACTTTGACATCGGCCCCATCGCTGGACGGATCGTGCAACCGGTCGCCTGCAGGCGGGAAGAGCCATGGTTCACCCGGCACGTTGCCCATATTCATGCCATATTAATCCTGAGATTTGTCATGGAGATTAGATTGTTCTGTTCGATAATCCCGATAAATGAGGTTTTATGACGCCATGGCATGGGATTGTTGCTTATTTATATCGGATAAATTCATTCGCAAATTCGAAATAAAACCGCATCGATTTCGATTTGCTTGATTGATTACGTTTTTTCTATCCTGACCCAACGAGTAGACATGCCAATTGCCACTGTTGATGTTCCGAGGCTCGATGGCACCCGTTGCCTGATCATGGGTGGCGGCGGATTTC
Source organism: Allobosea sp. 05T439 (assembly GCF_056396005.1). NCBI lineage: Bacteria > Pseudomonadati > Pseudomonadota > Alphaproteobacteria > Hyphomicrobiales > Alloboseaceae > Allobosea > Allobosea sp. 05T439. Next base: position 174,375 of record NZ_JBFTKP010000014.1, read on the forward strand.
TCGGTATCAACCTGGCCAACGCTCTGGCCCGTCAAGGCGCGGTCGTCCGGGCCTTCGGGCGCGCGCCGGTCGATCGGCGGGCGCTGGACGAGCGGGTCCATTGGAGCAGCGGATATTTCGAGGATCAAGCGGCGATCACCGAAGCCGCGCGGGGGCAGGAGATCGTGTTCCATCTCCTGAGCAGTTCGGTGCCGGGGAGCCCCGGGCAAAAGCCTGTTTCCGATCTCGAGACGAATGTGCTGGGCACGTTGCGCTTCCTGGATATCTGCAACGATGCCGCCGTCAGAAGGGTCGTCTTCGCCTCGTCTGGCGGTACCGTCTATGGCCCGGCCGACAGGCATCCGATCGCGGAAACCGCGCCGACCCATCCGATATCGGCCTATGGTGTCGGCAAGCTTGCGATCGAGAAATACCTCGCCCTGTATCACCACCTTTACGGGCTCGAATATCTCGCCTTGCGCATCGCCAACGCCTATGGCCCGCTGCAATCGGCTCTGAAGCGCCAAGGCGTCGTCGCCGCGATGCTMAGTCACGCGCTCGCCGGCAAGCCGCTCGAAATCTGGGGCACGGGCGAGATCGTGCGCGATTTCATTCATATCGACGACGTCGTCTCGGCCTTTCTCTGGGCCGCGACCTATGACGGGCCTCACCGCGTCATGAATGTTGGATCGGGGGCAGGGCTCAGCATCAATCAGGTGGCGAGCGATATCGAGGCCATCACCGGCACTGCCGGCCGGTCCAGGATCTATCGCGCCGGCCGAGCCGCGGACGTGCCCGTCAACATCCTCGATATCTCGCTGATCACCCGGGAAACGCCTTGGAGACCCAGACGCGCCTGGCTTGATGGCCTGCGCAGCACTGCTGAATGGCTGGCGGCGAAAAAGCACGCGCCGCTGATGTGATCCGACGCATGATTTCGGGGGCGCCAGGGCAATCTCCGCACGCTTCTGCGTCCGTTCTACAGCGAGACGGGGCGGCCTTCGATCGATCGGGAGCTGATGATCCGGACGCTGCTCATCGGCCGACAGAGCGCGTTGTTCGAGACGACGATCCGGCGTTGCATCGCGGACGGGCTCGCCGGCGCAGCCGGCGGTCGTAGACGGACAGTCATCAGATTGGGATGCGAGGTCATGGCGATCGACCGCGATTTCCCCCTAGATGCCCATTGTTCTCAAGAGCCGAAGCTATTGCGGCGGCCCATGCGAAGGCATGGGCGCGACTGATCCAGACGCCGAAAGCGGTGCTGTAGCCACGGCGAACCCTGAGCTGCCCCAAGCGCTAGAGCATCGGACCGGAAAGTGGAATCCGGTTTTCGGAAAATCCGATGCTTAAACAAAGAGCTAGATCGCCGCTCCTGCGTCCGAACGGACGCACGACGATCTAGGATTGCAGTCGTTCCGGTGCATGTCGATCGGATGCGGCGGGACGGCGGGATGGACGACTGGCGCCGCCAGAAAGTGGTGCCGAAGCGGATGATGAAGCAACAGCGCGGCTGGCGAGGCAGGGACAGGCAATGACCGTGATCAGACATGTCGCGATCGCGCTCCTGGCGGTGCTGTCGGCGGGGGGCGGAGCGACCGCTGATCCCGCCGCGGGGGTGTCCGGAGAGGTTCCTGCCTCTGTTGCCCAGGCCATAGAGCGCCTCCGAGCCAAGCCGATCTTTACCCATATGAGCTGGGGCATCCACCTCGCCGATCTCGCTACCGGCAAGACGTTGATCGATCAGGCTGGGAATAAGTCGCTGCTGCCAGCCTCGGTCATGAAGACCTACAGCGTTGCGACCGCCCTTGACCGCTATGGCGCCGACTACCGTTTCCGGACACCGGTCTACAGGCTCGGCAACCTCAAGGGCGACGTGCTCGACGGAGATCTCGTCCTCGTCGCGTCCGGTGATTTCAGTTTCGGGCTCCGCGAGCAGCCCAACGACAAGCTTGGCTTCAACAGCCTGCCGGAGGTCGACCACAACACCACCTCTACCGGCTTCCCGGGCGGCGCCTATGTCGGGAACAGCGATCCGCTCGCGGCGCTCGATGCCCTGGCCGCGCAGGTCAAGGCTGCGGGTATCCGCGAAATCACCGGCGATATGATGATCGACGATCGTCTCTTCGACACCTATCGGGGGTTCTCGTCCGGGCCGATCGCTCCGATCTGGGTCAACGAGAACGTCATCGACATCATGGTGACGCCGACGAAGCCCGGCGAGAAACCTAAGCTCGACTGGCGTCCCAAGAGCGCTGCCATCACCGTCGAGAACGACGTCACCACGGTTGCCGGCACGGCCGGGCCGCTTGAGGTGACGACACGGGGCGCCGGGGTGGTTCGGGTCAGCGGAAAGATCGCTTCGGACGGACCACCGATCCTGACGGTGTCCCAGATCGCCGATCCTGCCGCTTTCGCGCGCACGGTCTTCATCGAGGCGCTCATGCGGGCGGGGGTCAAGGTCGCCGCGCCTGCGCTCGGCCCCGCCAGGCCGCTGCCCGACGCGGGCGGCTATCGCGAAGCCAACCGGGTGGCGGAATATGTCTCGCCGCCGCTGTCCGAGTTCGTCAAGGTGATCCTGAAGGTGAGCTACAACCGCGGCGCCGACCTCATGGTCTGTCTTGCCGCGGTGAAGGCCGGAAGTCCCGATTGCGGCGATGGGCTGGCCGAGGTGCTGAAGCTGCTCGCCCGGCATGGCGTGTCGTCAACCGGAACCTATGTCTTCGACGGTGCCGGAAGCAGCCATAACAGCCGGACGACGCCGTCGGATCTCGCGACCTTCCTCAGGGACATCACGACCACGCCCTGGGGCAGCGCTTTTCATGATGGCATGGCCGTGCTCGGGGTCGACGGCTCGCAGGCACTGAACGGCGCGGGGTCGCCGGCGGCCGCGCATGTCCGGATCAAGGATGGCGACATGGTCGCCGGAAGTGCTGCCGGGCAACTTGTCGCGCTTGCCACCACCCAGACCGGATATATCGACGCCAGGAGCGGGCGCCGGCTTGTCTATAGCCTGATGGTCAACAACATCCCCTTCCCATCGCTGCAGGACTATTCCGCTGCCCGGGCCGATGTGGCGGCCGTCGTCGTCGCGATCCAGCAGGGCTATTGAAGTGACCGGAGATCGTCATGCCCACTGCAGCACGATCCCCCTCGTGCCTTTCTCTGGCCGCGGCGCTCATCCTCATCGCGGCCGACGCGTCGGTTGCCGAAGATTTCTCCGGCTCGGTTGCGATCGGCGCTGGCCGCAAGATCTATCTCGAATGCACTGGCGCCGGATCGCCGACGGTCGTGCTGATCTCGGGCAAGGGGAATGGCGCTGCCGACTGGAGCGAGACACTCGATCCCGCCGACCCGGCCCACCAGGCCGATTATGACGCCGTGGCCTGGGGGAAGGGCAATCTTCGCAGGGGCGGGTCGGCGGTCTTTCCGATGGTGTCCCGCTTCACCCGCGTCTGCGCCTATGACCGGCCAGGGGTGAGGCTCGACGGACCGGATCAGTCCACGCCAGTCGCCCAGCCGCATCCGGCCGACCAGGCGGCTGACGATCTCCATCGGCTGCTGACGGCAGCGGGCGAACCGCGCCCTTACGTGCTCGTGCCCCATTCCTACGGAGGTCTGATCGCCACGCTTTTTGCACGGACTTGGCCCGATGAGGTGAGCGGGCTCGTCATGGTCGACGCTGCGACACCCCTGATGCGCGAGGTGGCAAGCCCGAAGCATGTGGCGAAATGGGACGCGCTCAACAGGCAGTCCGCGCCGGCGGCTCCCGAAGCGATCATGCTCCTCGATGCCTTCGCCAAGATCGAGGCTGCCCCTCGACTGCGGGAACTGACGGCCGTCGTGCTTGCCGGCGACAAGCCATGGCAACCGCCATCCTCCCCACCGGAGCGCGACCCGGTCGGCGGCGTCTCCTTCGCGGACTGGAGGGCATCGCAGACCTTGCTCKCAACGTCACTCAACGCCAGGCTCGTCGCGAACACGAATAGCGGCCACAACATCTATGCCTATTCTCCGCAACTCGTGATCGATGCGATCCGCGAGGTCGTGGAGGCCGCGCGGGCGGGCAATGCACGGATCGGGCCCTGAAGAGCCCGATCCGTGCCTTGCCCGCCCGGCCTCATCGGCTCCGCCTGACATTGCGCGGGACCTGCAAGATCGCTTTGAATGCTGGCGCGCCTCGCAGGGGGGCTGGCGATCGCCCCCAGCATCTTGCTCGGCTTCGCATGGATGGGCCAGTTCGCCGGGGGGAGCATGCCGACTGGCCGCACGAGGTCGCTCGCTCTGGCCCTGCCGTGCGGCGGCCCGAGCTCCGGCTCAAAGCTCCAGTGCCGACTGCCCGTTCTTCTTGCGGGTGACGAAATGTGCGATCGCCTGGATGGAATCGAGGTTCCTGGGCAGGATTTCGCTATCCTCGACGGTAATCCCGAATGTGTGCTCGATGAAGCCGACAACCTCGAGCACCCCCGTCGAATCCATGATGCCATGCTCGAGGAGCGAGGCGCTGGCCTCCAGATCATCTGCATCGTCCAGGAAGAAATTTGCCGCCAGGAATGCGCGAATGGCCCCCGTGTAAATATCGCTTGTCTTCTCGATGATCATCATTGGCCTCGTGCTCAATTCAGAACCTGCTGTTTGGGCGGATGCGCCGCGATCGGACGGCGTGATCCAAAGCGCTGGGGACGGAGTTGCGACCCCGCCCGAGACGGTCGGCCTTCGGCGGCGGCCAGAGGTCGTGCTGGCGCGGTCACGTCGGCAATCTCCGCTCGTGCAGGTGGGACGCGGCTGGCGAATAGCTCAGCGCCACGGCCTGCTCGATCAGGGGGCGGTTCGCCGAGAGATGGGGCTCCATGACGAGGTCGAGATGGCCGCCTGCGATCGGGATGACCTCCACGCCCGCCAGGGCGCTGTCCCAGCCGAGCTCCCTCGTCATTCCCTCCCGCTTGCAGCGGAACAGCGTGCCTGCCAGGGGCAGCTGCTGCTTCGGCTCGGCCAGCCACGCGAAGAAGGCGCGGGCCCGCAAGACCTCCTGCAGCTCCAGCTGGATTCTGAAGCAGGTCGCATTGAACTGCTCCTTGGTATAGCGGTCGAGCATCCCCGCCAGGCGCGCTTCGTGGCCCATCGCGGCCGTCCCCTTCGCAAGGGCGCGGCAGGCCATCCGGGAGGCCGCCACGCGATTGGTCCGTATTCGATGGAACGTGCGGGTGATGATCTCCCGATACTTGCTTCGTTCGCCCTCGAGGCTCGTGTCCAGCAATCCCAGGAACCTGACCGACCGTCCGGCGCTGAGCAGCCGCTGCGCGACCTCGTAAGCAACGGCGCCACCAAGCGAATGGCCGAGAAGGCGAACATCGCCCGAGGGCTGGGCCCKGCCGATCTGCTGGATCGCGTCGGCCGCCATGGCGGCGAGCGTGTTCTGTCCGCTCAATATCATCCGCAGACCGGGGTATTTGATCGGGACCACCCGGGTGACCTTGCCCATGGCCGCGGCGAAGGCCGCCAGGCTCGGGCCGTAACCGACCGACCCCGGGAGCAGGAACAGGATGGGAGGGTTATCCGTCCCGGTGACGCTGCTCAGGGGGGCGACCGCGGGCGCGCCGGCAGGGTTCTTCCCCATGCGTTCGTCTTGACGAAGAGGAAGAAAATCGCGATTCGAAGTGTAGTCAGAGACGTTTTGCCCGATGGAAACACCGGCGCGCTTTGCATCACTCCGGCTTTCTCGACCTGACGCCGGTGCTTGAAATGACTCCGAAACCATGGCCAGCCCCGCCTAAGGTTAGGGTCATTTATCGGATGCCACTAGAACCGCTTCATCATGCGTTTGAATGATAGCGGGTCTCGATCGAGGCTGCGGCCTGTGTCGGCGCACTTCGCGAGCCCGCGCAGAACGCGGTTAGACAGGTCTCTCCGACTTCTGTCCGGGGCCTATTCTGTAGAGCGCGATCAGATGGCCATCGAGGATTCCATCACTATTTGCATCGTGTTGGACGATCGCGCTCATGCCAATTCAGCGCAAAACGCCTTTGCGGAAAGGCGATGTAGAAGGAGCGGTGTCAGCTGTGACTGCCGCCGGACTCCCTTGCCAGAGCGTCGGGTTCCCGGCCGACCGCAGGGCATCGGAATTTGCGATCTGGCCTCGGCGATGCGTCTAGAACCGGTAGTGCAGCCGCACGCAGCCCTTGTCGACCGTCTGTGCGCTGATGAGCGTCGGGCTCGCCCGAAAGCCGGTGAGTGGAAAGAGCGGCCGGCCGCCACCGAGCATTTCCGGGATGATATAGATCTCGATCTCGTCGAGTGCGCCGCGCTCGAGGAAGGCCATCTGCAGCTGCCCGCCGCCCAGCATCCAGACGTCGCCGTCGTCCAGCCCGCGAAGTTCGTGGATCAGCGCATCGACGTCGCTGCGGACCTCAAGCGGACCCTTCGGATCGTCGATCGTCCGCGAGGTGACGACGATGACGCGCTTGTCCCCATAGGCCCAGGGGGAAGCGTCTCCCGCTACGAAATCATAGGTGCTCCGCCCCATCACCACGGTGCGCATGCGCTTGAGGAAGGTGCGGTAGTCGTGCTCCCCGAGGTTCATGTCGTCGTATTTGAACAGCCAGTCGAGATTGTCGTCCTCGGCGGCGATCCGCCCATCGAGGCTGGCGGCGATATATCCCAGAATCCTGGCCATGGCGGCTTCTCCGTTGAATAATAAATRAACGTACGTTTATATATATCCATGGCAAGACGCAAAACGATCCCTGACGAGCAGGTTCTCGAGACACTTCTCGGGACGATGCTGGAGATGGGCCCCGACGGTCTCACCTTCGCCCGCGCCGCGAAGGCCTGCGGCCTCTCACCGGCGACGCTGGTGCAGCGCTATGGCAATCGCGAGGCCCTGGTTCAGGCTATTCTCCTGCACGCCTGGGACCGGCTCGACGCGGAGACCGAGGCAGCGGACGCGGAAGAGCCACCGACGCCTGAGGGCGCGATCGAGCTTCTGATCCGGCTGATGCCGTCCGAAACCGCGGAACGCGACGCCACCAACGGCCTGCTGCTGCTGAGGGAAGACATCCGCAATCCCGCGCTGCGCACCCGCGGCGCGGCCTGGGGCCGTCGCCTCGCCGAAATCCTCGGCCGCCGCCTCTCGAGCGACCGGACGCGGGGCGAACGCCTCGGGTGGCAGATGGCGAGCCTCTGGCAAGGCGCGCATACATGGTGGGCCTTCACGCGTGACGCGCCGGCGGAACAGGCGATCAGACGGGTGTTGGAGGAGTGGGTCAGAGAGATGAAATGACCACCGGCCGCACCAGGGGAAGTCCCCGGACGCGGGCCGGCACCAAGTCTCCGCTCATGTCCTGCTGTCGCTTCGTCCGGAGGATCAGCCCTGCGGCGGCTTCCAGCCGGCCGATGGAATGGTGTTGATCATCCAGGGCACCCCGAACTTGTCGACGAGCGAGCCGAAGCCGGGCGACCAAAAGGTCTCGCTGAACGGCATGACGGCCTTGCCGCCTTCCGACAATTGCTCGAACCAGCCCTTTGCCTTGGCCTTGTCGTCGCTGTGCAGGGTGACGTCGAAGCCGTTCTTCGGCTTGTCGATATTGGGAGCCCATTTGACGTCCATGTCGGCGCCCATCAAGGCCTGGTCGCCGACCTCGAGCCAGCAATGCATCAGCCAGGTCTTGAACTTCTCGTCCGCGATCGGCATGCCCGGAGGCGCGTCGCCATAGGATATGGCGGCGGTGATCTTTCCGCCCAGGACCTTGGCGTAGAACTCGAACGCCTCGCGGCACTGGCCCTGGAAGCTCAGGCTGGTCACGATCTTCATGGTCGTCTCCTGTCTGATTGCAGCATTGACGCGCGCCCAGCTGTAATCCCGAGGAACGCGTCATGGCGGATGATGCGCAGCATCTGCGTCATCCCCATGGCGTCGCAGCGCAACATCTTCGGCGGGGCCGAAGCCGGCCCACCAATGTCCCCGGCCGGAGCGGCCAATGTGGGAACCGACCGGCCGCGGGGTCTTCATCAGCCGGGCGGCTGGATGGCGGTGAAGACCGCCAGCTGATCCGCGAAGGCGCGCTGATAGGCGGGCCGGGCTTCGCCGCGGGCGACATAGGCTGAGAGGTTTGGACATTCCTCGAGGAGGCCCGAGCCGTGCAACCGGCGCAGCACCGTCACCATCATCAGGTCGCCGGCGCTGAACCCATCATCGAGCCAATCGGCCTCGCCAAGCCGCTGCGAAAGCTCGCCGAGCCGGACACGGACCCGATCCTCGAGGCCAGGCAGGCGCGCCTCGTACCAGGGCTTGTCGCGTTCCAGGAGCACCGCCATGCTGCGCTCGACGATCGGTGGCTCGACCGTGGCGAGCGCGGCGAACATCCATGCGATCGCGCCCGCACGGGCGTTCGCATCGGCGGGCAGCAGGCCCGGGTGACTCTCCGCGATATGGAGAACGATCGCTCCCGACTCGAACAGGACGAGATCGCCGTCTTGATAGGTCGGGATCTGCCCGAAGGGATGAAGCGCACGATGCGCGAGCTCCTTCATCGCGGGCAAGGAAAGCAGGCGAACGTCGTAGCGCTGGTCCACTTCTTCGAGCGCCCAGCGAACGCGCATGTCACGCGCCAGCCCTCTGCCGCGATCGGGGGAGCGTTCAAAGGCGGTGATGGTGATGGTCATTGCAAGGCTCCGGCTTGTTGGACGGTGCACCCCGCCCCACACTAAGTGTCGAGGGGCCGTTCGCTACCCCCGAATGGCGTCACCGCGCCGTATTTTCCGGCGGAATATTCCCGCCTAGGTTGCGGCGAGGGCGGTCGGCGGCTTCGTTGGCCACGATGCCCGAGCACCGACTCCGGCGGCTCCGCGATCGGCAATTGCGATGCTTGCGCTCCACGCGCCGAGCCCATTCCGGAACAAATCCCGCCCCGGCGGCTTCCTCCCCGACAGGAGGAAACCATGCAAAAGCCCCCCGAAAGCCCTGCGCTGCTCGAGGACGAGCGCGCAACGCTCGCTCCGACCGAAAGTCCAATCGGGGCGGACCCGGCAACCACGGGCCGACGCGTCAGCGACCGCACCAATATCCATGACGAAGGCAGCGATGCCAACGATACGCCGGACGGCTTGACGGAATCCGAAGAGGCCGTCCGGCAAGCGGCCGAAGATGTGCCGACCGGAGGCTCCTTGGCCGGCAGGACGGAGTCGGTGCCGGTCTTCGATCGCGCTGGGCTTCCCCCGAAGCTGTGATCGCACCCAAGATCTGATCGTGGTGCCGACCGGAGGCTCCCCGTGGTCCTTCAGGCTCCAGGCTTGGCATGGCCTGGCGCCGTGAGGCAGGGCGCAGCCGAAGCCGGATCGCCCGCTAGTGCGGGCGCCGTTTGCCCATGCAGCAACGCGCTATCAGCGACACACGCGCCGGCCGTTGATGATCGTACAGCCGCGGCGCGCCGGAGTGACGACCACGGCGCGCGGGGCGACCGGGCGCCGCACCGCGACCGCACCATTGGGCCCGGCACAACCAGCCCGGACGACCCCGCGTGCGCAAACCACGGCGCTGGCCTCGGTCGGGGCGAGGGCGGCGGCCAGAGCCAAGGCGCCCAAGCCGAAAATGGCATATTTCATGTCGTGGTCCCTTTCGGAACTGAAGGGTGAGATGGATCTCGGACGACCTGCAGGCAGCCCGTCTGAGAGGATCAGGACGTGGAGACGAGAGATTCAGAATTTGTAGAGCAGCCGCCCGACAACCTGATTGGTGCTCAACTGCTGCTTGAAACCGACAATCCCGAGCCCGCCGACGCTAACCGGGTAGGTGTAGGTATCCTCCTGGAATTGTGAGTACCGATACTCCAGGCCAGCGATCCAGTTGTTCGTGATGGCGTATTCGGCGCCGGCACCGAGCGTCCAGCCAAGACGGGTGCTGTCGCCTGCGCCATAGGAATAACCCGTGCCCGTCACCGTCGACTTGGCGTCGGCCAAGGCGAGGCCGCCGGTTGCGTAGATCATGAACCGGTCGAAGGCATAACCGACGCGTAGCCTGGCCGAGCCGGCCCAGTTGGTATGGGCGGTGATGAAATCGCCGGTCAGCGCGGTGAAGCGCTGCTTGCCGGTGATGAGGGCTGCGCCGTCGATCTCGCCACCGAGGACAAGTTGGCCGATCTGGTAGTTGTAGCCCGCCAGCAGACCGACCGTAGCGCCGTCCCTGTTCAGGCTCGGCAATGAAGCAACGGCGGCCCGACCGGCGATCACGGCGCCCGGCGTCAGTTCGGTTCTGGTCTGCGCCCAGCCGGCCTGGGCACCGACATAGAAACCGGTCCATGTGAAGACAGGCGGCATGGGAATGGCAGGCTCGATCCGCCGCGACGGCAGGTCGGCAGCCTGCGCGGCGAACGAGAACAGTGCGAAAGCAAGTCCGGCACCGAATACTGTAGATGAGGTAGACATCGTCAACGCGCCCTTCGTGAATATCGGATCGATTGCATGCACCGGCCCGCAAATGGGTGCGGGCGATCAGCTTTCGTGGAGTTCGGGTCTATTCAGTTCAGATTCGACAGCGCTTTCAGTACATGAATGGTCCTGGCCCACCCCAGGGCCCGAAATCGAAGGCGTCCTGGTTCATCACCGCTGTCATCTGTTGCTCGTTGGCCAATTTCTGCGCGAAGACCATCTGGCGAAATTGGGCGTAAGCCGCCTGGCTGCCGAAGTAGACGCACTGGCAGACGATGGGATCGGCGTAGACGTAGACGATCTCAGCGTTCTTCGCCTGTTGAACGAACTTGTTGGGGGGCAGCTTTTTCATGGCCGCAAGGCGCTGCGGGGTGTTTGCGGGCTGTGGAACGAAGCCGGCGGCCGAGAGCAGATCTTCCTTCTGCTGCACGGCCTGGGGCGTGGACTGGCACCCGGCCAGGGCCAGCCCGAGCGAGACTGCAAGCGCAGCGACGACGCGCGATGTCATGACATTCTCCAGAGATAGGTTCGACTTAGGCGGCGTGTTGACGCCGGCACGCAGCGGCATTCGCCGCGCGCGTCGGAGGTCTGACCGGCGAAGGGAGGAGTTCGGGACTTAAAGCATCGGCCCGAAAAGTGGATTGCGGTTTTCGGGGCAAAGCCGATGCAAAGACAAAGGGTTAGATCATCGGACTGGATACGGTATCCGGTCCAATGATCTAGTTGCCGACGGCGGAGCCGAGCAGATAATCCTTCTGCAATGCCTGGTCCGACGACGGATACAGTGTCTGGCATTCCGACCAGTAGAAGGTCTTGGGCTGCCGATTGGCGGGATCGGCACAGATTGCGGCAAGCTGTGCCTGCCGCGATTGCGACGACTGGCAGCCTGCCAGGATCAGTCCAATCGATATTGCGATCCCAGCCAGGATAGGCGTGTTCATGTCGTTCCCTGTCGATTGAGGGCCTGGAGATGTGCCAATGTCATCAAGGGGGGACGCTCCATTCAAGCGCCCGCCCGTTGCTGATCCGATCGCCCGCCAACAGGCGCCTATTTCATCTCGATTCCCAGCTTGGCGCGCTCATCCTTGAACACGACGGCAAGCGCCTCGATGATCTTCTTGCCGGGATTGGCCTTGCAGTACACGATGACCTCGTGCTCGACGACCTTGCCCTTCTTCAGGTCAAGGAAATGCTTCTTGGCGAGGCCGTTATACCAGCCGCTATACCAGGCCGAGAGCGCATCGGCGTCCTCCTGAAAGGTTCCGGCCAGTTGTGCGCAGGTCAGGGCCTGAACATCGATGAAGCCGTTGGCATCGACATAGCTGGTGAGCGGAACCTGGGCCGTCGCCGCAGACGAGGCTGCGCAGACGACCGATACCGCCATGGCGGCAAGAATTCTGGACATGATGATCTCCTATTTCGAAGTGTATGGGGTGCGGACAGGTGCCACCGATTTCCCGGTGCAATGACTACTTCACCAGCTCGATCTCGCTCGGCTGCCAGGTCTTGGCGAAGAACGGCTCGAGCGGGCTGTAGAGGCGCAGGACCGTGAACCAGCCCTTGCCGGGCATGGTCTGGATCCAGTTGCCGCGCTTCACCCCGGCCGGCTGAGCCGGGCTGAAGTAGACAGTTGTCGAGCCGTCGGCGTTCGGTTCTGCGGCCGGCGACGGGTAGCTTTGGCTGCCAGCGCGCGGGAAGCGCTGCGGCGTGTCCAGCATCGAGCGCGTCATGTTGTCGTAAACGGTGAACGACCAGAAGTTCGCCTCCGGGATACCCTTGGGCAGTGTCACCGTATAAGTCTTGGCTCCGTCGAGGTTTTGCTTGTTCGCATCCAGCATGGACCAAAGATAGGTCGAGCCGATGCCGGGCAGGCGCATCGCCATGCCGGGCGTGATGCCGGTCACGCCGTAGAAGAAGTTCGTGCGCGCATCCATCGTCCGATAGCCGGTCGGCGGGAAGGGCTTGACGCCCTCGGGCGTGATCAACGGAATGGGAGTCTCGAACTCGTAGCCGGTCTCGAACAGATAGTTCTGCCATGACGAGTTTGGATAGTAGAACCAGCTTGGATCGCGCGCACTCATGAGCAGGGTGCGGGAGGTCGCGTTGGCGAGCGCGAGCGCGTCGCTCATGATCTTCTTCATGCGCGCGTCGGGAGCGAAAGGCTTGCCTTTGACAATGCCGATGGCGGCGACCGGTCCCATCAATTCCGGATCGAGCGAGGTGGCCGGCTCCCGCTGCACGATCTCGTTGAGCATTTCGTAAAATGTCCAGTCGTTCGGCGGAATGGTGTTCATCACCTTGCCGCTGCCTTCGTGGAACACGGTCGGCGGCGGAGGCGTGACCCGACCGAGCCTGGCCTTGCCCGCCAGGAACTCGGCGACCGGAGTGCCGACGCCGCCCGGTTCGTAGGCGTAGACCTTGGTCGATTTCCGGATGCCTTCGACCACCGGCTTGGGATCGCCGTGGTTCTCCAGGAACGACCGGCCGAACCACACGATGGTGTTTGTGCGCGCGCGAGAGATGAAGAAGCCGCCCTCCGGCAGTTCACCCTTGTAGTCCGGCGGCACGATCAGGTACTTGCCGCCCTCTCCGCGATCGGGGCCAGGGACTCCGAGGTCGACGACCCAGCGGAACCAGGCGTCCTGCACCGCGCCGAGAAACTTGGGCGGCGTCTCGATCACCACGGGGCCCTTTGTCAGATCGAGCGAGCCCATGACATAGATCGTGTCGGCGTTGGCCGTCAGGAACAGCGACTTGGCGTCCATCAGCTGCGAGAAGACGAGCACCTCGTTGTCCTTCACGCCGATGTCGTGCATGCCCTTGCGCAGCGCGTGAATGCTGACGCCCCGCAGGTTGTCCATGAAGGCACGATAAGCGTAGGTGAAGTCGAGGTTGTCGTAGAGCTTCTCCGCCGTGGCCTTGCTTGGCACGCCGTCCTTGAATTCGAGCGGGCCGAGACGCGTTTCGGCCTTGTCCGGCGTGCTGAGCGACGGCGGTATCGGCGCCTGGGCGATAGCTGACCCTGCACCGGCGGCGAGCGTTGCGGCCAAGATGCCTGCAATTGCGGGAAGCTTACTCTGGCGGAGTTTCATGACGTATACCCGTCTTTGTCAGAACGATGAAGATGCAGTTCGTCCGTTCAGAAGGTCACACAACCGCATTGCTCACTGCGGTCGCGTCTTTTTCATCCCGGCATCCGTTGAGGATGCCGATGGCCGCCGCTGTGGCGGTCGGTCGTAGGGATACGGATGGCAGTGCGCCGCGCCGGGCGCGGCGCATGCGTTCTACGTCATGATACCCGCTTGATTCCCGGCGGCTGCCATGTCCCTGCGCCCGCCGGCAGGATCGAGGGCGGCGTCGGCTTCGGCCAATAGAGGCGCATCACGAGATAAATCTTGTCATCCGGCGCCGGAAGCCAATTGGCTTCCTTGTCGGCGCCGGGGCTGTCCTTCTGGAGGTACAGCGTCAGCGAGCCGTCCGCGTCCTTCTTCATCGCCGAAAGCATCGGAGAGTTGATGAGGTAGCGATTGATTGGGTTCTTCACCAGGAACTGGCTCTTGCCGTCATACATCGTCACGGACCAGAACGCGTTCACCGGCGGCAACTGGCCAGGTGCGAAGGTGATGGTGTATTTGTGCTTGCTGCCGTCGAGCGCCTCGCCGGCAGCATCCGTCCGGGTATAGGGGTACATGGCTTCGACGGCATCGTTGCCGAGAAGGCCGCCCTTGGCGGCGCCGGCCCGCATCAGCCAATCGCCGTTGAAGAAGGCCTCGTCGCCGAAGAACGCGCCGACATTCCAGCCGTTGATGTTCTTGTTTCCGCCGGCCAGCCATTTGTCGACCTTGTCGTCGCCCTGCTTCATGGCGATCAGGATTGCGGCCTTGTGTTCGAGCGAGAGATCCTTGAACGCGAAGGTCTTGCCGGGACCGATGCCGATCTTCGCAAGTTTTGCACGAACCGCCTTGTCGCGCGCCGTCTCGGGGATGAATTGCAGGGCCGCGTCGAGATACTCGAAGAAGTTGTCCTTGATCCCGGCCGTGGTGGCGGGAACGAAGGCGATGGTCGGCGCAGCCGCCGGGGCGGGCTGCTTGAGGAAGGCCGAAAGCGGGCGCGCCTTGTAGCCGGCCTGGACCTTTTCGACATTTGACATGTCGCCGGGGTTGAAGAGCTGGGTGCGGATCAGTGCGAGTGTGAACGGCGTCGTCGATCGGAAGACCTGTTTGATCCCGGCCGGCTTTTCGCCTTTCCAGTCGGGACCGACCACGAGATAGTCGCCGGGCTCCGTGCCCGTGGCGCGCGTGCCGATATAGCCGTAATTATAGGTGTTGCCGTCGATGAGCTGGACCGAGTAGTAGCGCTCCCTTTCGATCGCCGGCACCGAAACGACCATCGGCTCAGCGCGCAAATCCAGCCAGATGAACGAGTAAGGGGTGTCGCTGTTCGGCGTGATGACGGCCGTGTCCGCCGGGGTGGCGACGTGGTGCTGGTTTTCGATTTGGTTGAACGGTGCCTTGAACTGGCCGGAGTTCTTGTCAACGGCGAACTCTTGCATGACCGCATAGTTCATTACCAGCGGCAGGCCGTAGATGAAGCCTTCCTCGGCGATGTCCTTGGCCTCGAAGACATTGGGCCATTCGGGCTTGGACTGCGCAAAGACGGGGCTGGACCTCACTGTGGCGGCGGCGAATGCGGCCATCGCAGCAGAGCCAAGCAGATCGCGTTTCGTCAGCATGTGAGGAGCTTCCTTTTGGTTCGCAACGTGTGGTCAAGCGCGCGTAGGTCGCACGTTAACGCTACGCGACCTCGGCGATGATTGACAATGGAGGGATGACCGATCCTTGGAGCGGACATCGAATTCGACAGCCGAGGGTCAGTAGCAGGGCGGGTACGGATAATATCCGCAGGCCGGTCGATAGGCATACGGGGCGTAATACGCTGCGGCACCCAGCGCGCCGGCGGCAACCGCGCCCCTGTAATAGGCTCCTCGAAATGCGCTGCGTCGCGCCACGCCGGCGAAGGACAACGGCGTAAATGGCCGGCCGATCAGGTCGATGAAGATCGACGCAGGGCCGTCGCCGCCGGCAAGGTCTCCCTCCATCACGTCGACGTCGAATGTGACCTGGTCGCCTTCGAGTTTTGGTGTTTTCAGGACCACAACCGCGTCGCGAATACCCGAGCCATCCCTTGTGAAAGCTGACACGGTCGCGTTCGGCGGGTCCTTGTAGAAGCTGTCGGGGCTCTGGTTGCCCGGCAGCCACTCCTCAAGGATATGCGCCGTGAGTTCGTGACCAGCGGACCTCACCGGGCGGTCGGCGAAGACGATGGAGTTCGGCGACAGACCGCTCAGCACCAGCTTTCCGCCCTGCAAGGTGGCGCCGCGCGCGCTCAGGACAAATAAGGACGGCACGAGTTCGGGCTTCGCGGGCGTGCCGATCGCTTTCTGCAGCGGCACATGCGGGGGAACGGCCGGMGTCGCCTGAGCTGATGCAGAGTTGGACATCAATGTCAGGGCAGAAGCCGCGACAGCATGAAGAAAGAATAGGGCGATTGTATTTCGCGCGGTTTGCATGGCGCACTTCCTTCGTTTGAATTCGTTAGTGCGGTCTACTGGCTCTATTTCGGGAACAGGAACTGGAGCTGGGCCCGGAGTTGCCAATCGGCGGCTCCGCTGGGCTTTGCGACGTTGTAATAGGCTGCGAGCTGCGCATTGACCGGCTGATGGCCGATCTTGAACACCCGTCCGAAGCCCCCGCCGATCGGCACCGTCCAGCGGTCGCCATGGCCGGCCTCCCAGTCGGCGGTGATGATCGGGGACGAGGTCAGGTACCAGCCGCCGTGGAAATTGTAGTTCACGAAGGGCTGCAGCGTCATCGCGTTGACCGCGCTGCGGTTGCTCTTGCCCGCGA